>JAQGMT010000223.1 GCA_028292185.1 Ramlibacter sp.
GCCGGTGGCGGCCGGTGCGAGTCGCGCAATGCCGATGGCGCCGTCAATCCCTACCTGGCCGCGACGCTGGTGCTGGCCGCCGGCCTGGACGGGATCCGCAACAAGCTCGATCCCGGCAAGCCCAACGAGGACAACCTGTACGCGATCTCCGAGGAGGAGCGGCGCGCGCGCGGCATCCAGTTCCTGCCGCAGACCCTGCAAGAGGCGGTCGCCGCGTTCGCGGAAGACCCGCTGGTCGAAGAGGCGCTCGGCCGCGGGCTGCGCGATGAGTTCATTCGCTACAAGACCGAGGAGTGGGAGGGCTACCACCTCTCGGTCAGCCAATGGGAAATCGACCGCTACGCCTACATGTTCTGACCGCCATGGCGCTACCCATCGACCCCAAGGCCGGCGTCAGCCGCATCAGCGTCTCGCTGCCCGCGGCGCTGCTCGAGGACCTGGACGCCATGGTGGCCCAGCGCGGCTACGGCAGCCGCTCGCAGGCCGTGGCCGACGTGATCAACGCGCAGATCGTCGAATCGCGCCGGCAGCTCGGCGACGACGTGATGGTGGGCACCCTGACGCTGCACTACGACCGTTCGGTGCCGGGCCTGCAGGGCAAGCTGGCCGACCTGCAGTACTCCCACATCGACGAGGTCATCAGCTCGCTGCACGTGCACCTGAGCGAGAACCAGGTGATGGAGGTGGTGCTCGTGCAGGGCGCCGGGGGCCGGCTGCAGGACATTGCAAACCAGATGCTCACGCGGCGCGGGGTGATCGGAGGCCGGCTGCAGTTGCACGCCGCGCTCATCCCGCCAATCCAGTTGCCCGTCAAGAAAGCGCGGCATGCGGCCGCTTGACGGGATTTCGCCACACCCGTGGCTTCGGCAAGGGCCGCGCTTCAATCAGCGCAGCGGCCGTCCCCTACCCAAGGAAACTTCAATGAAACTCGTTCTTACCGGCACCGTGGCCTCCTTACTCCTGGCGGCGGGCGGCGCCGCGATGGCGCAGAGCAACTCGCCCGAACCGGACTACACGCTGACCTTCAACGTCGGCGCGGTGTCCGATTACCGCGTGCGGGGCATCGCCCAGACCTCCTTCAAGCCCGCCATCCAGGCCGGCGCCGACTTCGCGCACAAAAGCGGCTTCTATGCCGGCACGTTCGCGTCGAACGTCAAGTGGGTCAAGGAGTTCAACGGAGCCACCAAGGGCAGCTACGAGCTGGACCTTTACGGCGGCTTCAAGGACGCCATCACGGCCACCACCTCCTACGACGTGGGCCTGATCACCTACCGCTATCCGGGCAACAATTCGGGCGCCGCCGGCACGCCGGGTGCGGGAGCGTTCGCCAACGCCAGCACCACCGAGATCTACGGCGCGCTGACGTACAAGATCTACACGCTCAAGTACAACCGCAGCTTGACGAATTTCCTGGGCAACCTCAACAGCAAGGGCAGCCAGTACTTCGACTTGAGCGCGGCCATCGACCTGGGCACCGGCTTCACCCTCACACCGCACATCGGGCGCCAGCTGGTCCCGCACCAGGCGCTGCCGGCCGACTACACCGACGTTGCGCTGACGCTTGCGAAGGACATGGGCGGCGGACTCGTGCTCACGGGCGCGCTGATGGACACCAACGCCAAGCGCAGCTTCTACACCGACCTGAACGGCCATTACCTTGGACGGGGCACGGTCGTGCTCGGCGCCAAGTACACGTTCTAAGCTTTGACCGCTGTTGCCATGCCCGCCAGTTTCTCCAACCTGTCACCGCTGGCACGCGCCGCGGTCCCCGACCACAGCACCGCGTTCTCTCCCGAACGCGTGCTGTGGGACGAGACCCTGCCGGGCGGAACGCACTGGTCCGCGCTGCTGCGGCGTGGCAACGCGCTGCGGCTGACGGATCTCGAGGGCACCGCGAACGTCAGTGCACTGTTCTATAACCAGGAAGAGAAGTCCGAGCGGTACAACATGCCGGACACGCTCAAGGCGCAGCACACCGCCTATCTCAGCGCCGGGTGCGTGTGTTACTCGGACATGGGGCGCATCCTGTGCTCGATCCCGCAGGACAGCTGCGGCTGGCACGACGCCGTTTGCGGAACGCTGGACTCGGAAACGCTGCACGCGAAGTATGGCGAGGCGCGCTACCAGGAGCACCGCAACGCCATGTACCGCAGCGGCCTCGACGGGCTGCGCATCGAACTGGCCAAGTGGGGCTTGAGCCGGCGGGACGTGGTCGCGCCGGTGAACTTCTTCAGCAAGGCGGTGCCCGACGCTGACGGCCGGCTGCGCTTCGACACCGCGCATCGCCGGGCCGGGCAGTGCATCGACCTGCGCTTCGAGATGAATGTGCTGGTGGTGCTCTCGGCGGCTCCGCACCCCCTGGATCCCTCACCGCGCTACGCGCCCGGGGCCGTGCAGATGACGGCCTGGCGCTCGGGAACGGCCGGCGCGAACGACCCATGCCGCCTGCGCTGTCCGGAGAACGACCGCGGCTTCATCAACACCGAACGCTTCTTTCTCTGAGGTCCCGCCATGCTCGCAAATCTGCAGACCAGTGGGCTCGACCCTGCCCGCGCCATCCTCGACGTGATCGTTCCCGCCGGTGAACCCTGGCTGCGCCGGCTGGCAGCAGGCGAGGTGCTGCGCATCGTCGACCTCGAGGGCAACCAGGCGGTCGACACGGTGTTCTTCAATGCCGACGATCACGAGGAGCACTACAGCCTCACCCGAACCATCCAGTCCCAGGGGGCGCTGTACCTGGGGGTGGGCACGCGGCTGATGTCGAGCGAGGGCCGGCCCATGCTGACGATCGTGGCGGACACGTGCGGCCGGCACGACACGCTCGGCGGGGCCTGCTCATGCGAAAGCAATACCGTGCGCTATGCGCTCGAGAAACGGACCATGCACAGCTGCCGCGACAGCTACATGGCGGCCATCATGGCCGACGGCGGACTGGTCAAGCGTCACGTCGCGTCCAACATCAATTTTTTCATGAACGTGCCGGTCACCGCCGAGGGCGGGC
>JAQGMT010000227.1 GCA_028292185.1 Ramlibacter sp.
GCGGGCCAGCCGCTCGGCATCCTGGTCTGCGCCATCTTGTTCGGCCTGGCGTTCGCCAGCCTTTTGCACAACGGCACGGGCCCGCTGGTCGGCATCTTCGAGGCCATCTATCGCTCGCTCGAAACGATCATCTCGCAAGTCAACATCTTCATCCCTTTTTTCGCGTTCGCCGTGGCCGCCTACTTTGCGGCCAAAACGGACGCACGCACGCTGCACGCCATGGGGAGCTTTCTTGGCTCGTTTTTCACCATCGCCATCATCCTGTCGGCCGCGGCGTTCGCCTTGATCTGCCAGCGATCGGGGCTGCCCGCGGTGACGGTGCTGGCGGCGCTCAAGACACCGGCCTTGATCAGCCTCGCCTCGGGCAGCGCCACCGCCACCATCCCCGACACCATCGAAGCCATGAGCGCGCGCCTGGGCTTCAGCCGCGGCATCGTCGAACTGATCATCCCCACCTCCTCGGTTTTTCTGCGGGCCGGCGCGGCCCTCTACTTCGCGGTGCTGGCGGTGTTCGTGTCCAACATCTACGGCCAGCCGCTGACGATCCGCGAGTTCGGCCTGATCTGCGTCGGCGCCTCGATGGCCTCTTTCGCGTCGGCGGGGACCACCGGCGGAACGACCGTGCTGTTCGCGGGTTCGCTGCTGTCCATGCTGAACTTGCCCGTCGAAGCGGCGCTGGCGCTGCTGGTGGCCGTCGATTTGCTTTGCGACGCCCCGCGCAATTTGCTCACGCTGTTGTTTGCATGCGTCTTGATCGTGCTGGTTTCTGCGGGGCTGCCCTCCGAGCGCCTTGATTCAAGCACCTCCAAGGACATAACATCGCCCAAGCATGTCAGACTCGCCTTTTCGCGCACCAGTGCGGTCATCGCACTGAGCCTGGGGCTGCTGGCAGGCATGTTGATCACGCTGGCAGGCGTCGGCGTGGGAATGAGATAACTCCAATGGTGCCCCTTTCCTTCATTCCATCCGCCGGCCGTTCGTCGCAGTCCTCCCCTGGCGGGTGTGACGGCTCGATGGCGCGTTGGCTCCGGATTTTTGTCGCGGGACTGGTTCTCGCCAGCGTGGCCGCGTGCAGCAGCATCGCCAGCGTGGCGAAGATGGTGATCCCGAGCGGCAACCGCCTCGACTGGAACGGCCTCACCGTGGTCGCGGCGCCGGACGCCAATCAGAATACGGCGGTGGCGCTGGACATCGTGCAGGTGCGCGACGAGGCAACGCTGACTCTCGTGTCGGGGCTGCCGGCCGCCAAGTGGTTCGCCTCGCGCTCCGACCTCGCCAAGACCTTTCCGGAGGGCCTCAGCATCAAGAGCCTGGAGGTGACGCCGGGCATGACCATCAAACTGGCTCCCGGCGACTTTTCGGCGTCGCGGCAGATCGGCGTGTTCATCTTTGCGGACTACCTCACAGCGGGCGAGCATCGCGTGAGGGCCGATCAATTGAAGGGCGACATCCTGGTGCAACTGGGTTCGCGCTCCTTCTCGGTAACGGCCCTGCAGCCCAAATGAAGACGCCCTCCGCATGAACCAGCTTTCCATCCGTCGCCGCCAGTCTTGTCCCGTTCCGTCTCCGCAACTCGAAGGCCAGGCCCATGTCTAGACCCCTTGCCGTCGAAGATCGCATCCAGTGGCATGAAGGCATGCTGCTGTCGCCCCAGCACTTTCAGCTGGCGTCGGCGCGGGTGGACACGCTGGTGGCGTGGCATACCCTGGCCGCCGCGCCGTTTGCCTGGGGCATCCGCGAACTCAAGATCGACAGCGCGCTGGTGCCCGCCGGGATCGTGCGCGTCCTGCGGCTCGAAGCCATCATGCCGGACGGCACCGCAGTGAGCTTCGCGGCAGACAATCCGCTGCACGGCAGCCTCCAACTCGACCTGGCGCCGTTCGCGCAGGCGCTCGGCGAGGGCCCCGTCGACTTCTACCTCGTGCTGCCTGTCAACAAGAGCATGCGCGACCCCGGCGCGCCGAGCCGTTTCAGGTCGGTTGTCACCGCGCCGGCGGACGACGAAGTGTCGGATGCGCTGGCCGCCGATGTGCCGCGCCTGCTGCCCAACCTGTCGCTGGTGGCGGGAACGCCGCCTTCGGGCCTTTACACCAGCATGCGCCTTGGCACGCTGTTGAACAACAACGAGCTGATCAAGATCGGCGACGCTTTGCCGCCGCTGCTCGAAATGCCCAAGGACAGCGACCTGTGGGCGCAGGTGTCGGCGCTGGCCGGCCAGCTGCGGGTCAAGGCGGCTTTCGTGGCCAAGCAGACCGCCGTGCCGTCGTCCAGGACCGAGGACCGGCTGGCTTACATCGAACAGCGCGAGCGGCTGCGCAACCTGCTTACGGGCCTGCCGCAGCTGGAGGCGGTGCTCAGGTCGCCCGGCCTGCACCCGTTTGCCCTTTACCTCTCGCTGTGCTCGCTGCTCGGTCCCCTGAGCATGTTGAAGCCGGGCGCGCTGCCGCCGGTGCCGCCGCAATACGATCATGCCGACCCCGTGTCCGTGTTTCGTCCGCTGCTGCTGGCGCTGGAGGACTCGCTCCAGGAAGTCAGCCAGGAGTATCGCGAGCACAAATTCGAGTTCCGCTATGGCGCGTTCGAGCTCGGCCTGCAACCGGACTGGCTGACCCAGCAGCTCGTGCTCGGCCTGCGTGGCCGTCCCGAGAAGGACCTGATCGCCTGGATGAGCGGCGCCATCGTTGGGTCCCAGTCCGCCTACGGATCGCTGCGCGAGCGCCGGGTGCTGGGCGCGGCCCGCACCCACATCGAGTCGTCCGAGGAGCTTGGGGTGCGCTCCAGTTCCGGCTACACGCTGTTCGCCATTCAGCCGAGCGCGAGCATCACGCTGCCCAATGAGCCCCTCATCGTGAGCAATTCCGCGGAAAGCGTGTCGGCCCAGCGCCCGCAGGAAATGGTCCTGTTCGTCAAGGGCTGACGCGCCAGCGCAAGCAAACACCAATATGGCACGCCAAATCCGAGACAAGCTGGACGACGATCATCTGCTCAAGCAGTTTCGCGCCTTCTTCGACGAAGTGTCGAAGGCGCAGACCCGCGCCATCGAGATGCGGGAAACCGATGCCGACCAGGCCGCGCAGGGCATGAGCAAGCACCTGGAAAACCTGATCGAGCTGCAGACCCTGGAGTCGCAGCGCGAAGGCAACCGCTTCGAACTCGAGAGCATCGCCGACAGCCGCTACCTCAAGGCGGCCCTGGCCGACGAGATCCTGCTCAACACACCGTGGGTGGGCCGCGATGCCTGGACCGCCCACCTGCTGGAGGCCTCCCTGTTTCGCACCAGCGTCGCGGGCGATCGCGTGTTCCAGCGCATCGAGGCCTTGCTGTCCAATCGCGAGCCTTCGCTGCGTCCGCTCGCCGGCCTGTACCTGTCGGCACTTGCCCTCGGATTCCAGGGCAGGCTGCGCGGGTCGCCCGACGACGGCCAGCTCGCCGGCTACCGCGAAGAGCTGTTCCAGTTCGCCTATCAGCGGCGCGCCGACCTCTCGGGGCGCGACCGGGTGCTGTCCGAGCGGGCCTACGCCAGCACGCTGTCGCATATCGAACCGCGCAAGGTCACGGCCATGAGCCGCTGGACCGTCACCTTCTTCCTGGCGCTGCTCGCGCTGCTGGCGATCTCCGAAATGCTGTGGCTGTGGCAGTCCTGGCCGGTGCGCCAGGTGCTGCAGACCGGCCGGGCCGCCGCCACGGATCCATCCAAGTGACCGCGAACCTGTCCCACCGTTTGAAGGCGGCGCCATGCTGAAGGACAACCTCTTTCTGGCGTCGCTGGCCTTGCTGATCGTCGTGTTGTTCGTGATCCTGGGGCTGGTGCTTTACTTCGCCATTCGCCGTGCCGAAGCCAAACCCGGCAGCGATCCGAAGATCGTCAAGCTGCGTTTCGATTCGCTGCGCAGCTCGTTCCGCCAGGCGGTGGAGCTGATCGAAAACAACATCGTCGCGCGCAAGGAACGCTACAGCATTCCCTGGGTGCTGGTTCTGAACGAAGGCAGGGAAAGCCGGCAACTGCCGATCGAGCAATCCGGTGTGGCCAGCGCCTTGAGCACCGAGGCCGCCTCCGCCGCGGCGACCCAGGGAATCTCCTGGCATTTCTTCGACAAGGGCGTGGTGATCGACATGCAGGGCGCCTACCTCGGCTCGCCCGATGACGAGGACGCCACGCAAAAGCCCTGGGACGAGTTTCTCGGCCTGTGCCGCAACTACCGGCCGCAAAGGCCGTTCGACTCGGTCGTCATCACCGTACCGGCGGCATCGCTGTTGGACGGCAGCCCGGACGCATTGCTCGAACTCGGCAAGATGGCGCAGCTGGCGCACCGGCGGCTATGGCTTGCGCAGAATCGCTTCGCGATGCGCTTCGCGATTTACGTGGTGGTATCCGACTGCGAGCAAATCGACGGTTTCTCGGCGTTCGCGAAGGCCTTGCCCGAACCCATGAAGGCCGGGATGCTGGGCTGGTCTTCACCGTACGACTTGTCCACCACCTATCAGGGCGAATGGGTCGACGAGGCCATGGACAACGTGGTGCGCACCGTCTCGGATACGTCGGCCGAACTGTTTGCGCTGGACAGCGGCAATACCCAGACAGCCAGGTTCTTCCTGTTGCCTTCGCGGATCGATCGGGTCAGGGAGTCGCTCAGGGCCTATATCGACGAACTGATGCGCCCCAGCGCCTATCACGAGCCGTTTTTCTTCCGCGGCATCTACCTGACCGGCGACAGCAGCGAGTCGGCGCAGCGCGCGGGCAGCCTGGCCGCCGGTCTCGCCGGCAGTTCTGCGGACGTGGATGCGGAGGTCGCGCTGGTCTCGCAGCTGATGCGCGAACCGACGTTCCTGCGCGACCTGTTCGAGAAAAAGATCTTCATGGAGTACGGCGTGGCCCGGCCGTCGCGCCAGCAGCTCGCCAGGCCCACCCTCAGCCGCGCGGCGCAATGGGGTGCGGCCGTCGTCCTCGGCGCGTGGACGCTGGGCTTGGTCGTCGCGGGCGTGCAGTCGAACCGGCGCAATCCCGATCTGGCCAAGGAGCTGACCCAGATCGAGATCGATGCCAACTACCGCGCCCGCGCCAGCGACCGCGGCGAAGCCATCCCGCCGGAATGGTATCGGGCCAA
>JAQGMT010000257.1 GCA_028292185.1 Ramlibacter sp.
TTCTGCTCTTGCGAGCCGTGGCGCAGCAAGGTGCCCATGTTGTACATCTGGCCGTGGCAGGCGCCGGAGTTGCCGCCCGCGCGGTTGATCTCCTCCATGATGACGGACGCCTCGGCCAAACCAAGCCCCGAGCCGCCGTACTCGGCCGGGATGAGCGCGGCCATCCAGCCGGCCCGGGTCAGCGCGTCGACGAAAGCCTCGGGGTAGCCGCGCTGCTCATCGATCTTGCGGTGGTATTCGTCAGGGAACTGGGTGCACAGCGCCCGGACGGCGTCGCGGATGTCCTGGTATTGATCGGTGGCGGTATTCATCTGGGAAAGGACAGCGGACTTGCAACTATACGCGGGGCTCCGGGCAGGGCCGCGCGCCGCTGATATAATCAACGGCTCAGCGGCTGTAGCTCAGTTGGATAGAGTACTTGGCTACGAACCAAGGGGTCGTGGGTTCGAATCCTGCCAGCCGCACCAGAATCTCGGTTCTAGAACAACGCCTTAGAGGTCTCGGCCTCTAGGGCGTTTTTCATTCCGGCTCGCCTGATCCTGGGCCTGCATCGGCAGGCTAAACCGGCGCCCGGCTCGATTGAGCCTGATCAGGAAGTCGCCGAGCACGATGTTCATCGACGTACGCGTCGCGGCCGTGGCCGCCAGCTCGATCGCGACGCCGCACTCGCGCTCTTCGTAGGACGCCGTGATCCGGGGCCAGTTCCTGAAATAGGCGCGGAACACCGAATCGAACGGTTCGTGCGCAGGCCCGGCATCGCCCGGGATCTGCGGGTGTGTGCCCGAACGCAGGAGCATGTAGCGGAACGACTCGGTCGTGGCGCGGTGGACGCCAGCAGCCAGCGCCATCAATACGACCGCCGCATGATTTTTTTCAGTCGCAGCCCCAGCGTCAGTTTGCAAGAAGGAGCGGCTACAGGGGCGCGAGCAGTGGGCGGCGGTGGCTGGCGGCCAAGCTGGCCGCAGGTATAAAACTCAACCAGTCCGATGGCGGTCATCGGCTGCGCCGCGGGGCATTCATGCTGGTTCGCGGCAGCCGGAGCTTGCCCGGGCGGCAGTGCGGCGGCCGGTTCAGTTATTAGCGTCTTCACTGTGTGCGTCATGGAAGTCTCCCTGATGCGGTTGACTCTGCGCCTATTGCTCAGGCAGCGATACAGCTACTACGGGGTGTCGGCACTCCCGCCTACGGGTTATGCAGCCAACAGTCGGTCGGGTCCTACATTGGCGGGCAATGAACGGCTGCGCAGGGACGAAATGCGGCGACATCGTGCTGGAACAAGGGGGTATTTCCAGCGAGCCCTTGCCCGCGTAGTTTGACGCGAAGCGGACTGGTCAAACGTGAAAGTGCCAGGCCCCAGCGCACTACAAGCCAAAGGGTTAGTCTCGCTCTTGCCGGACCGGCGCGTTTTCACTTGCGGGGCTTCATTCATATGCAAACCAGTATTCCGGCCACGCTGTACCGGGGCGGCACATCCAAGGGTCCGCTCTTTTTGGCGCATCAGCTGCCTGCCAGCGTTGAGAAGCTGAGCGAAGTTCTGTTGGCGGCGATGGGGTCGCCACATCCGCGGCAGATCGATGGGGTGGGTGGCGCCGAGTCGCTCACCAGCAAGGTCGTCATCGTGTCGCGGTCCAAGCGGCCGGGCGTGGATATTGATTATCTTTTCGTCCAGGTGACCCCGAACTCTTCGGTAGTCGACTATTCGTCCAACTGCGGCAACATGCTCTCGGCTGTCGCGCCGTTTGCAGTCGAGCACGGCCTTGTCGCGGCCGGGCTCGGACAGACCCAGGTCAGCATCTACAACATCAATACGGACTCGCTGATTTCGCTGGTGATCGAGACCCCGGCGGGACAGGTCACTTACGATGGGAATGCCGCCATCGACGGCGTAGCGGGCACGGCTGCGCCGGTGCGACAGAACTTCGCCGGCAGTGTCGGCAGCAAGACCGGAAAGCTGCTGCCTACCCGGAACGTCCGGGAAGAGATTTTGGGTGTTGAAGTGACGTGCATCGATGTGGCGGTGCCGGCAGTGCTGATCGATGCCACAGCCGTCGGCAAGACGGGCCGGGAGTCCAAACAGGAGCTCGACGCGGACTGGGCGCTGATCGAGCGCCTCAATGCGATTCGTATTGAAGCAGGCAAACGGATGGGCCTGGGGGACTGCTCGGAACTGGTCCTTCCCAAGCCGCTGCTGCTGGCGGCTGCCGCGAATGGCGGGACGATCGCGTCACGTGATTTCGTGCCTTACGAGTGCCACGCCGCCCACTCGGTGACAGGGGCCATCGCGCTGGCGACCGCCTGCGCGGTGCAAGGAACGGTGGCCTCCAAGGTGTCGGGGGTGCTGATGAGGGGCACTGTGCGGATCGAGCACCCCGGCGGCGCGATGGATATCGAGATCAACGCCTCGGGATCGGGCGATGCGTTCAGGTTGAACGAGGCCGTCCTGCTGCGAACGTGCCGCAAGCTGTTCGAGGGCGCCATCTGCATACCCTCATCGGTTTGGGACGGGAGCGACCGGGCGGAAAGCGCGGCAACCTTGGCCGCGGGCCTCAGTTGGGTGAGATGTTCGCCGACTTGACGGTCTTGGCCCAGATTTCCGTCTCGCGCTTTAGCAGCGTCTCGAATTCGAGGGATGTGGGCGCCGTCGTCGGGCTGACCATCTGTGCGATCAGCAAGGGCCTGACTTCCGGGCTGCGCACGGCAGCGTTCAAGTTATCCAGCAGCTTGCGGACGACAGCAGGGTCGGTCTTCGCCGGAGCGACGATGCCGTACCAGTTGTCGCCCGTGAGCGTGGGCATCCCCAGTTCGGCGAGCGTCGGCACCTCGGGCGCCAGCGGCGAGCGCGTGGCAGACGTCACCGCCAGCGCCCGGACCCGTCCGGACTTCAGATGCGGGATCACCGCCGGCGCCGTCGAGAACAGCACATCCGCCTGACCGCCGATCACGTCCATCATGGCGGGGCCCACCCCGCGATAAGGCACATGTGTCCACGTGACGCCGGTCGCCCCCGCAAAGCGGGCGGCGATCAGATGCGACATGCCGCCCGCGCCGCCCGAAGCCATATTGAGCGCGCCAGGCTTCGCCTTGGCCAGCGCGACCAGATCGGCAATGGACTTGGCGGGTAC
>JAQGMT010000276.1 GCA_028292185.1 Ramlibacter sp.
CATTCTCGACAACGTGATCGACATCAATTACTACGCCGTGAAGAAGGCGCGCGACTCAAACATGCGCCACCGACCGGTGGGCCTGGGCATCATGGGCTTCCAGGACGCGCTGTACGAACTGCGCGTCCCCTACGCGTCGCAAGAGGCGGTGGAGTTCGCCGACAAGTCGATGGAAGCCGTCTGCTACCACGCCTACTGGGCCTCGACCGAGCTGGCCCGGGAGCGCGGCAAGTACTCCAGCTACAAGGGCTCGCTCTGGGACAAGGGCATCATGCCGCTGGATACGCTGGACATGCTGGCCGAAGCACGCGGCGGGTATGTAGAGGTTGACCGCTCCTCCTCGCTGGACTGGGAAGCCCTGCGCAAGAAGATCGCCAAAGACGGCATGCGCAATTCCAACTGCGTGGCCATTGCGCCGACCGCCACCATCTCCAACATCATCGGCGTGGACGCCTCGATCGAGCCCTGCTTCGGCAACCTGTCGGTCAAGTCCAACCTGTCGGGCGAGTTCACCGTGATCAACCACTACCTGGTGCGCGATTTGAAGCGCCTGGGCTTGTGGGACGACGTGATGGTGATGGACCTGAAGCACTTCGACGGTTCGCTGCGCCCGATCGACCGGGTGCCGGAGGCCGTGAAGGCGCTCTACGCGACGGCCTTCGAAGTCGAGCCGGTCTGGCTGGTGGAAGCGGCGGCGCGCCGGCAGAAGTGGATCGACCAGGCCCAGTCGCTCAATATCTATATGGCGGGCGCTTCGGGCAAGAAGCTCGACGACACCTACAAACTGGCCTGGCTGCGCGGACTGAAGACCACCTACTACCTGCGCACCACCAGCGCGACGCACGCCGAGAAATCCACCGTGCAATCGGGACGCCTGAACGCGGTGTCGTCGGGCGGCGCGCAAGGCGGCATGAGCGCCTCCGGCGCCGGCAAACTGTCCGCGCTCGATGCCGCCGCGGCGGCGGCCGCGTCGCAGATGAATGCAGGCGCAGCGGCAACCGACATCAAGTTCTGCGCGATCGACGATCCCGGTTGCGAGGCATGCCAGTGACCGGCATGAGCGTCGCCAACAGCAAGGCGCAAATCGCAAACGCGCGTCGCGAAACTGTCGGTGTTCTCCGACATCGCGCGATGCAATTGAGCAACACAATCGGGCAGTGATGTGAACAGACACTTTGCATTTCATATCACTGCTCACATAATCCGAGCATTGGAAAACTTATGTTGACCTGGGACGAAGAAGTCAAGCCCACTTCGCCAGCATCGAACAACAGCGGTTCTTATCAGAACCGCGAGGTGGATCATTCACCTCTTTCTTCCGCCTCCCAGATTCCCCAGCCTGCTCTGCGCACGCTCGATGACGTTGCGCTGCGCGCGCCGGTGGTGAACCCGAACGTCGCTTCCGTTGTCCCGGACACCTCGCCTCCCGCGATCAAGCACCGCGTCAAGGCTTCGGACAAACGCATCATCAACGGCCAGACCGACGTCAACCAGCTGGTGCCGTTCAAGTACAAGTGGGCCTGGGAAAAGTACCTGGCCACGTGCTCGAACCACTGGATGCCGCAGGAAGTGAACATGACGCGCGACATCGCGTTGTGGAAAGATCCGAACGGCCTGACCGAAGACGAGCGCCGCGTCATCAAGCGCAACCTCGGCTTCTTCGTCACCGCCGATTCGCTGGCCGCCAACAACATCGTGCTGGGCACCTACCGCCACATCACGGCGCCCGAGTGCCGCCAGTTCCTGCTGCGCCAGGCCTTCGAGGAAGCGATTCACACGCACGCCTACCAGTACATCGTCGAGTCGCTCGGCCTGGACGAAGCCGAGATCTTCAACGCGTACAACGAAATCCCATCGATCCGCGACAAGGACCAGTTCCTGATTCCCTTCATCGAGGCGATCAGCGATCCGCACTTCCACACCGGCACGCACGAGAACGACCAGACGCTGCTGAAAAGCCTGATCGTGTTCGCCTGCCTGATGGAAGGCCTGTTCTTCTATGTGGGCTTCACCCAGATCCTGGCGCTGGGCCGGCAGAACAAGATGACCGGCGCCGCCGAGCAGTACCAGTACATCCTGCGCGACGAGTCGATGCATTGCAACTTCGGCATCGACCTGATCAACCAGTTGAAGCTCGAGAACCCGAACCTGTGGACTTCCGAGTTCAAGGCGGAGATCAAGGCCCTGTTCCAGAAGGCCGTCGAGCTCGAATACCGTTATGCCGAGGACACCATGCCGCGTGGCGTGCTCGGCCTCAATGCCTCCATGTTCAAGGGCTACCTGCGCTATATCGCCAACCGGCGTGCCACGCAGATCGGCCTGGAAGCGCTCTACCCCAACGAGGAAAACCCTTTCCCTTGGATGAGCGAGATGATTGACCTGAAGAAAGAGCGCAATTTCTTCGAAACCCGCGTGATCGAGTACCAGACGGGTGGGGCGCTTTCCTGGGATTGAGTAGCAATAGCAGGATCAGGTTCGGATTCGCGCGGGACGCGACCATGCCGCAGAGCATGGCACGTTGCGCGCAACGGTGTTCATGACGCTGGGTTTTTGCCCAACTTCATGAATCGCTTCATGCAATCCAACAAGCATGGAGTGCTTCTTTGGTTGATGTTGATCAACTTGAACAGGAGATAGTTATGGCAACTGCAAAGAAATCGGCCGCCAAGAAGGCCACAAAGAGACCGGCGGCGAAGAAGTCCGCGGCCAAGCGCCCGGCAGCCAAGAAGTCGGCTGCGAAGCGCCCGGCGGCGAAGAAGGCCGCGAAGCGCCCGGCAGCGAAGAAGGCTGCCAAGAAGGCTCCGGCGAAGAAGGCCGCTGCCAAGAAGCGCCCGGCGGCGAAGAAGGCTGCGAAGAAGACTGCAGCCAAGAAAAAGCCCGCTGCGAAGAAAAGGCCTGCGGCGAAAAAGGCTGCAAAAAAGCCCGCCAAGAAAGCAGCGAAAAAGCCTGCTGCGAAGGCAGCAAAGAAGTCTGCTGCCAAGCCGGTAGCCAAGGCGGCCCCGGCCGCCCCTGCGGCACCGGCCGCGCAGACGACGCTGAACCCGCAGGCAGCCTGGCCGTTTCCGACGGCCAGCAAGCCCTAAGGCTCAAGCGGGCTTGCCGCAAGGCAAGTGCAGTACCCGCTTCAAGCCCGGTACCGAAAGGTGCCGGGCTTTTTCATGGGCGGCGATTCCACGCACAATGGTGTGCCGCCTCATTGCGGCCGCGCCATGACCACGCTTCGCCCGTCACAGAATGTCCCTGGCGCCTCGCCTGCTCGACCGCTCGCACCGCAGCGCAAGCCGCAAGGGCAGGCGGATCTGTTCGGTGCGGCCCGCCCGCCGCTGCCCGACGGCATGGTCTATCAGACAGACTTCCTCAGCGCTGCGGAAGAAGCGCACTACATCGATATCATCGCGTCGCTGCCGCTGACTGAAATGAACTACCGCGGCTACACCGCGCGCCGGCGGGTGGTGAGCTACGGGGGCAAATACGATTTCTCTGCGCACCGGCTCGAGCCTTCCTTGCCACTGCCGGCCGAGCTCGAACCGCTGCGCGTGAAAGCGGCAGCGTGGCTCGGCATTTCGCCCGAGGCGTTCACGCAGACCCTGGTGGCTGAATATCGCGAAGGCACGCCGCTGGGCTGGCACCGCGACGTGCCCGACTTCGGGGACGTGGTGGGCGTGTCGCTGCTCGGCGAGGGCGTGATGCGCTTCAGGCCCTACCCACCGCGCGAGCCGAAGAAAGCCGACGTGATCAAGCTGACGATCCAGCCGCGTTCCATCTACCTGTTGCGCGGCCCGGCGCGGTGGGCATGGCAGCACAACGTGTCGCCGGTGCGAGAGCTGCGCTACTCCATCACCTTTCGAACGTCGCGCCAGCCGGCCTGAGCCAAAGGTGTGGATGGCCGTGCGCCTAACGCTCTGCCCATCCGTCTTTGCACGTGCGGGAAACTCTGCTTTACAGCGGATTACAAAAAACGCGGGGAACAGCGGCACCCTTTACCTGCGCTTTGCGATAGTTTGAGCGGCTGAGGCGTTCTACTTGCCTAGAGACACTCATATGACTCCACGCTGCTTCGACCACCTTCTCAACCGCTGGCTCATGGTGCTGTGGATTGCCTTGTGGGTGAGCCCCGTCTGGGCGCAATCCGACCCCCCCGGGCGCGTCGGGCAGATCAATTATGTCGAGGGCGTGGTCACGTTTTCGCCGGCCGGCGACAACGAATGGATCGACGCCATACTCAACCGCCCGCTGGTTCGCGGCGATCGCCTGTGGACCGACAAGGGCTCACGAGCGGAAATCCAGGTGGGCTCCGCGGCGGTGCGCATGAGCGGGCAAACCCAGCTGGAAGTGTTGGCGCTGGATGACCAGTCCACCCAGTTGAGCGTCACCCAGGGCACCGTGTACGTTCGCGTTCGCAGCCTGCCTGAGGGCGAGAACTTCGAGATCGACACACCCAACCTGGCGTACCGCGCCGCTTATCCAGGCGACTATCGCGTTGACGTGGATGCGGCGGGCGGCACCAGCCGCGTCACCATCCACTCCGGCACCGGCGCGGTCTATGGCGAGGCCGGGCAGTCATTGCCGCTCGGCGGCGGCCAGCAGATCACGTTCCGCGCCCGCTCGCTGGCCCAGGTGGACAAGCAGGAGTCGCCCCCGCAAGACAATTTCGATCGTTGGGCGGCCGAGCGCAACCGGCGCGAGGACCAATCCGTTTCCGCGCGCTACGTGCCGCGCGAGGTGGTCGGTTATCAGCAGCTCGACGCGCACGGCCAGTGGTCGCAAGACCCCACCTATGGCCCGGTCTGGGTTCCGCAGGGAACGCCCGCCAACTGGGCGCCTTACCGCGACGGCCGCTGGGAGTGGATGGCGCCATGGGGCTGGACCTGGATCGACAACGCGCCTTGGGGGTTCGCGCCCTCGCACTACGGACGCTGGGCGATGATCAATTCGCGCTGGGCCTGGGTGCCGGGGCGCCTGGGTTTCCGGCCCATCTATGCGCCGGCGCTGGTTGCCTTCATCGGCGGCGGGTCCATTTCGGCCTGGAGCATTCCGATCGCGGCCGGCCGGCCGGGCTTCGCCTGGTTCCCCTTGGGCCCGGGCGAAGCGTGGCAGCCGGGCTTCAAGGCGAGCCCGACCTATGTCAGTAACGTCAATCGCAACATGTCGCCCTTGGCCAGCGCCAGCTATGTGCATCAGGGTCGTCCAGAAGCGTTGACCGCGCTGTCCACCGAAGATTTCCAGCGCGGCCGGCCGGTGGGCGCGAGCTGGTTGCGGGTGGCCGCCAACGTGTTGACCAAGGCGCAGATCGTGCCGCCGCCGCCGATGCCCGAAGCGCGCGTGCTCGCTTCACGCGAGCGGCTGGCAGTCGCGCGGGCCGCTCCGCCGTCGCCGGCCGATACGCGCCAGGTGGCGTCGGGCAGCGCGCCGTCTCCCGCACAAAAACAAGCAACGCAGCCGCCGGCACAGGCGCAGCGAACGGAAGCGAAAGCATCCGCGCCGGCCAAATCAGAGCAGGCGAAAGCGGCCGAGCAAGCCAAGAGCGTTGCACAGGCCAGGGCAGCCGAGCAAGCCAAGGCCGCGGAGCAGTCCCGCCTCGCAGAGCAGGCCAAGGCAGCCGAGCAAGCGAAAGCAGCGGAGCAAGCCAAGGCGGTCGCGGCGCAGGCCAGGGAAGCGGAACAGGTGAAGTTGGCGCAGCAAGCGAAGCTGGCACAACAAAGCAAGGCGGCGCAACAGGCCAAGCTGGCGGAGCAAGCGAACTTGGCGCAGCAGGCGAAGCTTGCCGAACGCGCTAAGGCGGCGGACCAAGCCAAGCTGGCACAGCAGGCGGTCGCAGCGCAGCGCGCCAAGCTGGCGCTGCAACAGCAGGCCAAGACCGCCGAACAAGCGCGCATCGCGCAACAGGCCAAGCTCGAACAGGCGGCGCAGCAAAGCCGCAGCGCCGAACAGGCGCGCCTCGCACAGAAGGCCAAGGCGTCGGAGCGAGGCAAGCGGATCGAACAAGCGAAAGCCGAGGAAGCCCTGAAGCGGGAGCGTCACGCCAAGGCCACAACGCCGGCCGCGCGACGCGAGCAGGTGCTTGCTCATCGCAGTGAGCCCGCGGCCAAGCAGCGCGAAACCGTGGTCAAGCGCCAGGTTGCGGCTCGTGAAGAGCAGGTCCGGCGCACCGCGGCCAGCCGGCGTCCGGTTTATGCGCGCCAGGAGCCGGGCGTGCAAGACGCGCACGCGCAGCGCGTCGAGCAATCACGCCGCGCGGCGGCACGCGATGCCGAGACGCTGCGCCTGCAGCGCGAGCAGGCCCGCCGCGAAGGACAGGACTACGAGCAGAGTCAGCGCGAATCGTGGGACCGCTACCAGCAGACAGTGAGCGAGCAGTGGCGCCGCGACCAGGCGGCCGAGCAGCAGCGCGAGCGGGCCCGCCAGCGGCCCAGCCTGCGCAGCGACCGGCCGTCGCAGCCTTCTGAAGTCTGGCAGCGCGGCATACCCATCCTCAATTCCGGACCCACGAGCTGAGCCCCTGCGAGGCAGAGCCATGAATACACCGTGCAGCTTGCTCAACGCGCATGTCCTGCGATGGCTGGCTTTGCTCGCGCTGGCATTCGCGGCCGCCGGCGCCAGTGCCCAAGCCGATCCGCCGGCGCGCGTGGCCGCATTGAGCAACACCGAAGGCACGGTGGCCTTCGCGGCGGCCGGTGAAACCGAATGGTCGGACGCGGCCTTCAACCGGCCGATCACGCGCGGTGACCGCCTGTGGACCGATCCGGGATCACGTGCGCAAGTGCACCTCGGCTCCGCCGCCCTGCACCTGGCCAGCCAGACCTTCGTCGAGGTGATGGCGCTGGACGACGACGTGCTGCAACTCACGTTGAACGAAGGCACATTGAACGCGCGTGTGCGCCAGCTCGAAGGCGGCGAGAATTTTGAAGTGACGACGCCGCAGCTCGCGTTTCGCGCCACCCAGCCGGGCGACTACCGCATCGACGTGGATCGGACCGCCGGCTATACGCGTGTCGCGGTGCGCAGCGGCGTCGCAATGATCTACGGCGCGGGTGTCGGCGTCATGCAGTTGCGCGCCGGCCAGCAGATGGCTTTCGCCGGCCGCGACCTGGCGGCGGTGGCGGTGCCGTCCCCGGTGGAAGACGCTTTCGATCGCTGGGCCGCCGATCGCAATCGCGCCGAAGACCAGTCGATCAGCGCACGCTACGTGCCGCGCGAAGTGGTCGGCTACCAGGCGCTGGACGCCAATGGCGCGTGGTCGCAAGACGCGACCTACGGCCCGGTCTGGTATCCCAACCTCACCGTCGCCGACTGGGCGCCGTACCGCTACGGACGTTGGGAATGGATCGCTCCCTGGGGCTGGACCTGGATCGACGAAGCACGCTGGGGCTTCGCGCCGTTCCACTACGGACGCTGGGCGCAGATCGGATCGCGCTGGGCCTGGGTGCCGGGGCGCATCGACCGGCATCCGGTGTACTCGCCGGCCCTGGTGGCATTTGTCGGCGGCGCCGGCGCCAACTGGAATCTTTCGCTCGCATCCGGTCCGGGCATCGGCTGGTTTCCGCTCGCACCGGGCGAAGCATGGCGCCCGCCTTACCGGGCGAGCACCGTCTATCTGCGCAGCGCCAATCGCAATGCGGTGTTCAACAACAGTGGCGGGTTCTTCTTCCAGCGCCGGCCCGAGGCCATCACCGCGGTGCGGGTCGAGGACTTCAACCGCGGCGTGCCGGTGCATCAGCATTGGAGCCGTGTGAGCGGGGCGGAGGTGTCGCGCCTGCAGATCAATGCGCAGCCGGTGTTGCCCCGGCCGCAGCGCTTCGCCGATCCGGCGCGCACCGGGCAAGCTCGCCCGCAGCCGCAGATGCAATTCGTGGCGCCGCTTCGGCCCGGCGCGCCACAGCGGCAGCCGCAACGGGTACAGGACGTTGCGCCGGCCCGCGTAGCGCCGCAGTCCCGGCCGCCAGCGCAGCAACGCATGCAGCCCCTGCAGCAGCAAGAGCGCGTGCGCCGTGATCAACAAGTGCGGCAAGTCCAGCAATTCCAGCCGCAGCGTGCGCCCCGGCGCGAGCCGCAGGTGCAGGTGCAGCCGCAGGTGCAGCAACGCGCCGCCGCGCCGCAGCGTCAACTACCGCGCCAGGCTGCGCAGGCGCCGGTGCACCGGCGGGAGCGCAATGCGCAGCCCGCCGAGCGCGCCACGCAAGGCGACGGCGTTCGCGGCCAAGGCCGCGGGCGCTTCAGTTGACGGATTCGGGAAACGAGCGGACGACGGGAGTCGAGTCTTCTTCGGGCGGCAGGTAGACCGTGGTGCGGTCGATCTTGGCGTCGTAGGCGGCCAGTTCGGCGCTGGCGCTGCGGATGACAGCGCGGTCCAACGGATGGCATTGGCGCTGGCTCAATCGACTGAGTTCCTCGGAGCGGTCGATCATTTCTCGCACACCCGCGGGGTCCATCATCAGCGCAAAGGGATTGCCGGCCGTTGTTGCTGTTCTCATTCGCTCAACTCCTGTGATTTTTTGGAAGGGACGTTTCGGATGGAGAGACTGTGGCCGCAGGCTCGCGTTTGTAACGTCAGGTGGTTTCGTTACACCTTGTAGGACGCTTTCTCACGCGTCTGCAGTGCCGGGCAGGGCCTTCTTCGCGCGTTGCACAATCGCTGTCATGCCTTACCTGCCTCCCTTTATCGCACCGAGCCGGCACACCGAGCCGGAATCCGCGTTGGCACAGGTGCGCGCCATCTATTCGCAGCAGATCGACCACCTGCGCAGCGCGATGCAGCGCTTCGTCGCGGGCGAGGCCTTGCCCGGGCATGTGCGCGCGTGCTATCCCTTCGTGCGCATCCATACCGACACGGTGGTGCGGCAGAACGCGCTGGAGAATTCGGGCTTGAGCTATGGCTTCGTCGCCACCGCAGGCCGTTTCGAAACGACGTTGACGCGGCCCGACTTGTACGGCAGCTACTACCTGGAGCAATTCCGGTTGCTGCGGCAAAACCACGGCGTGGAGCTGGAAGTGGGCACAAGCACACAACCCATTCCCGTGCATTTCTCGTTCGCCGAGAACGACCACATCGAAGGCACCCTCAGTCCCGAACGCCGCCTTTTGATGCGTGATGCCTTCGACCTGCCCGACCTCGGTTCGATGGACGACGGCATCGCCAACGGCACCTGGCAAGCCCGGCCCGGCGAGGCGCAGCCCCTTTCCCTGTTCACCGCGGCCCGGGTCGATTACTCGCTGCATCGGCTGCGCCACTACACCGGCACCGCGCCCGACTGGTTCCAGAACTTCGTGTTGTTCACCAACTATCAGTTCTACATCGACGAATTCGTGCGCCTCGGCCATGAGGAGATGGCCAACCCCGACAGCCCGTACACCGCGTTTGTCGAGCCGGGCAACGTGGTGACGTGGCGGGCCGGGGCCGGCGCGCCGCCCGGTGCCAACCACGGCTCGGTGCCCCCGCGCTTGCCGCAGATGCCCGCTTACCACCTGATGCGCGCCGACCATGGCGGCATCACGATGGTGAACATCGGCGTCGGTCCGGCGAACGCGAAGACGATCACCGACCACATCGCCGTGCTGCGCCCGCACGCGTGGATGATGCTCGGACATTGCGCGGGCCTGCGCAACAGCCAGCAATTGGGCGACTACGTGCTGGCCCACGCCTACGTGCGCGAGGACCACGTGCTCGATGAGGACCTGCCGCTGTGGGTGCCGATCCCCGCGCTGGCCGAGATCCAGTTGGCGCTGGAGCAAGCCGTGGCCGACGTGACGCAATGCAAGGGCGCTGACCTGAAGCGCATCATGCGCACGGGCACGGTGGCGAGCACCGACAACCGCAACTGGGAACTGCTGCCCGGCAACCAGCCGCAGCGCCGATTCAGCCAGAGCCGCGCGGTCGCCCTGGACATGGAAAGCGCCACCATCGCGGCCAACGGCTTTCGCTTTCGTGTGCCTTATGGAACGCTGCTGTGCGTCAGCGACAAACCGCTGCACGGCGACATCAAGCTGCCCGGCATGGCCAACCAGTTCTACCGCGAGCGAGTCGACCAGCACCTTCGCATCGGCATGCGCGCGATCGAGATCCTGCGCGCCGAAGGCAGCCAGCGGCTGCACAGCCGCAAGCTGCGCAGCTTCGACGAAGTCGCTTTCCAGTAATCAAGCGCGCGGCGGCGACGACCATGCCGCGGCCATCGGTTCGCCGAGGCGCACCGGCCGCGTCGCGGACCAGTCGGCAACGAAGGTGACGACGTTCTTCGGGAACAGCATCACCACCGTCGATCCCAGAAGAAAGCGGCCCATCTCGGCGCCTTTGGCCAAGGTGATGTTCTCGCGGTCGTAGCGCCACTCACGCATGGCGCGCGTGCGCGGTGGATTCACCACGCCGTGCCAGACCGTGGCGACACTGCCGACGATGGTCGCGCCGACCAGCACATTCACGAACGGCCCGTAGGCGGTGTCGAACACGCAGACCACCCGCTCGTTGCGTGCGAACAGGCTGGGCACGTGGCGCGCGGTGAGCGGATTCACCGAGAACAGGTCGCCCGGCACATAGATCATTCGGGTCAGCCGCCCATCGCAAGGCATGTGGATGCGGTGATAGTCCTTGGGCGCCAGATACAAAGTCGCGAAGTGGCCATGGTCGAATCGGTGTGCGAGCGACTGGTCGCCGCCGACCAGCGCGCGCGTCGAGTAGCTGTGGCCCTTGGCCTGGAAGATCTGGTCGTGCTTGATCGGCCCGAACTGGCTGATTGCCGCATCGACGGGACACACGAACGCCGAGTCGGCGATCGGTCGCGCGCCCTGGCGCAGGGCGCGCGTGAAGAATTCGTTGAAGCTGGGGTAGCTTTCGATGCGCGGATCGGCCGCTTCGCTCATGTCGACGCCGTAGTGGGCGACGAATTTGCGGATGAGGGCGTGCGTCAGGGCGCCGCCGTGCAACTCGGCCACTTTGCCGGCCAGCTGGGTCAGCAGCCGCTTGGGAAGCAGGTATTGCGGCGCGACTGCCAGGCGGTTGGGCATGTGAAACCAGTTGAAGGAAACGAAAATTCTAGCGACTGCCGGCCGGCGCAGCTCTTGGGTGCCGCTGCGACACAATAATGCCCCGCCACCAACGCCGCGGGATCTCAACCGCAACCATGCAAGGATCAACATGACACAGCTCGAAAAAGTGATGTACACCGCCAAGACCCACACCACCGGGGGCCGGGCCGACGGCGTGGCGCGCAGTGACGACGGCCGACTCGATGTCCGGCTCTCGCCACCCGGCCAGCCCGGCGACGGCACCAATCCCGAGCAGCTGTTCGCCGCCGGTTATTCGGCGTGCTTCATCGGCGCGATCAAAGCCGTTGCCGGCAAGATGAAGGTGACGCTGCCCGCCGGCCTCGCCGTCGATGCGGAAGTAGACCTCGGCCCGATTCCGAATGCCTACGGCATCGCGGCGCGCCTGAACGTGAGCATGCCGGGCATGGACCGCGCGCAGGCGCAAGCGGTGCTGGATGCCGCACACCAGGTCTGCCCGTACTCCAACGCCACGCGCGGCAACATCGACGTCGCGATCAAGCTGGTCTGAGCCTTTCCGCTTGACCTGGGTCAAAGCGGCGGATCTTCGGGCCAGGGCGCCGCGATCGTGTTCGTGGATGATCGAGGTCCACGTCCATGAAACTCGCTGTCTTGTCCGACCTGCATGCGAACCGGCAAGCGCTCGATGCCTGCCTGGCGGATGCGCACGCGCGCGGCGCCACCCAATACGCGGTGCTGGGTGACCTGGTCGGCTACGGCGGCGAGCCCGGCGCAGTGCTCGACACCGTCATCGACCTGGCCCAGCGCGGCGCCTGGCTGGTGCGCGGCAACCACGATGCGGCCGCGCTCGATCCGCCGCCGGCGAGTGCGGGTGGCGACTACGCCAGCGCGGCCTGGACCGCTTCGCAGCTGAGCGCCGCGCAGCGGAAATTTCTCATCGAGCTGCCCTTGGTGGCGCGTTCGGACTTCATGCTGTTCGTGCACGCGAGCGCGAATGAACCGGCGCGCTGGCACTACGTGAACAACCCCATCACGGCGCGGGCCAGCCTGGACGCCGCGAGCGCCCAGGGCGCCACGCACGTTTTCGCGGGCCACGTGCACGAGCAGAGATTGTTCTATCAAGGGGCCGGCCGCACCCCGATGGCCTTCGACCCCACGGCCGGTGTCGCGATCCCGGTGCCCCGGCATCGGCGTTGGCACGCCACCGTCGGCTCCGTGGGCCAGCCGCGCGATGGCCGCATCGACGCGATGTATGCGCTGTTCGACACGCTGACCCTGCAGCTGACCTTCCTGCGCGTGCCCTACGACCACGCGGCGGCTGCCCAGGCGATCCGCGCCGCCGGCCTGCCCGCGTTCTACGCCCAGCGCCTGGCGTCCGGACAATAAGCGCGACCCGATGAAACTGATGACGCCCGGAACCGAGCTCGACGGATTCCTCATCGGCGACTGCCTGCACGCGGGTGGCATGGCGCACATCTACGCGGTGACCTACGCGCAGCCGGGCCACGATCCCGGTTTCCAGATGGTGATGAAAGTCCCGCGCATGACCGCCGGCGACGGCGCGGAAAACATCGTCAGCTTCGAAGTGGAATACCAGATGCTGCAGGTGCTCAGTGGCGAGCACGTGCCGCGCTTCGTTGCCGCCGGCGACCTGGCGCGCGTGCCTTACCTGGTGATGGAGCGCATCGAAGGCCGCTCCTTGCAGCAGTGGCTCGATGAGGCCGCGCGCCAGCGCAAGCGGCACACGGCGCAGGAGATCGCGCGCGCTGGAGCGGCCGTCGCGGCCGCCGCGCATGCACTGCATCAACAGGATGCGGTGCACCTGGATCTCAAGCCGGGCAACGTGATGATCCGGCCCGATGGCCGCGCCGTGCTGCTGGACTTCGGCCTGAGCTGGCACGCCCACTATCCGGACCTGCTGGCCGAAGAGACCCGGCTGGCCGTGGGCTCGCCGCCGTGGATGGCGCCGGAGCAAGTCGTCGGCGTGCGTGGCGACCCGCGCAGCGACGTGTTCGCGATCGGGGTGATGCTCTACGAGCTGGCCACCGGCGAGCTGCCGTTCGGCGATCCGCAAACGCGCGGCGGGCTGCGCCAGCGCATGTGGATGGACCCGCGGCCGCCACGCGTGCACGAGCCCGCGACGCCGGCGTGGCTGCAGGAAATCATCCTGCGCTGCCTGGAGCCGGACGCCGCGCTGCGCTATCAATCCGCGGCGCAGTTGGCGTTCGAACTGGCGCATCCCGACCAGGTCGCGGTGGGTGAGCGCGGCCTGCGAATCCGTCACACCTCCTGGCTGGCTCACCTCAAGCTTTGGGTCAAGGCCGCCGGCCTGCACTACCACCCGTGCCCGCTGCCCAGCGCGCAGATCGACCAGGTGCCCATCGTGATGGTGGCGGTACCTTGGCGCGAAGCCACTGACGCAACGCTCTATTCGCTGCGCCGCGCGACCTCGCGTTCGCTGGGCGTGCGTCCCGGCGCGCGCCTGGCCTGTGTCACCGTTGTTGCGCCGGGCGATAACGACACCACCCGTGCCCAGGCCAGCGAGGTCGCCGTGCATCGCTTGCAGCTCGAGCGGCTGCACCAATGGTCGCAGGGCCTGGACTTGCAGCTGCACCAGGTTTCCTTTCATGTGCTGGAGTCCAGCGACGTGGCCGGCGCACTGATGCAGTACGCGAAAGCCAACGACGTGGCCTTGATGATCCTCGGCACCGCGACGCACGGCCTGAAATTGCAGCGGCTGATTGCCACCGTGCCCATGCGCGTTGCGATGGATCCGCCTTGCAGCGTGATGCTGGTCAAGCCGGCCTTGCCGTTCGAACGGCTCGCTTGCTCTGCCGGCGCGTCCGCAGCGGCGACAATGGGCGATGCCATCGTCCCACCCTTATGAACAGCTGACGCCCGATGCGGTGCTGGATGCGCTCGCCTCGGTCGGCCTGTACGGCGATGGGCGGCTGCTCGCGCTGAGCTCCTACGAGAACCGCGTCTACCAAGTCCACCTGGAGGACGAATACGAAGGGCTTTCTGCGGTGGTGGCGAAGTTCTATCGGCCCGAGCGGTGGAGCGAAGCGCAGATTCTCGAGGAGCACGCGTTCGCCGCCGAGTTGATGGCCGCCGAGGTGCCGGCGGTGGGCCCGCTGGTGCTGCACGGCAAGACGCTGCACGAGTTTGGCGGCTTTCAGTTCAGCGTGAGTCCGCGCCGGGGCGGGCGCGCCCCTGAACTCGACGACGGCGAAGTGCTGGAATGGATCGGCCGCTTCCTGGCCCGTATTCATATGGTCGGCGCGAAGCGCGCTTTCAGCACCCGGCCGGCGCTGGACCTGCAGACCTTCGGGCGCGAACCGCGCGACTGGATGCTCGCACACGACATGATCCCGCTCGACGTCCAGGGCGACTGGCAAAGGCGGTGCGATGAAGCGCTAGCGGTGATCAACGACACCGCGCTGGGCGAGCGGCAGGACAGCGGTACGAAGATGATCCGGCTGCACGGCGACTGCCATCCCGGCAACATCTTGTGGACACCGGGCCAAGGGCCGCACTTCGTCGACCTGGATGACGCGCGCACCGGCCCGGCGGTGCAGGACTTGTGGATGCTGCTATCGGGCGACCGCTCGCAGCGCCAGCGGCAACTGGGCGCGCTGGTCGACGGCTACGAGCAGATGCGCGAATTCGACCGCGCCGAACTGGCTTTGGTCGAGCCGCTGCGCACGCTGCGCTTGATCCACTACAGCGCCTGGTTGGCGCGGCGTTGGGACGACCCGATCTTCCCGATCAATTTTCCGTGGTTCGGCACCAGCGATTACTGGCAGGGCCAGGTGCAGATGCTCGAAGAGCAGCTGGAAGCGATGGCCGAGCCGCCGCTGGTGGTCTGAGGAGGCACGCTGCGGCCGACAGCCTCAGCGCCCGTTCACCAAAGTATTTTCCAGCGAGCCGATGCCGTCGATCTCGACCCGCACCACGTCGCCGGCCTTGAGGTACTTCGGCGGCTTGAAGCCGATGCCCACGCCCACTGGCGTGCCGGTGGCGATCAGGTCGCCGGGATGGATCGTGATGCCGGCCGACAAGGTCTCGATCAGGGTCGGGATGTCGAAGATCAGGTCGGTGGTGTAGGCGTTCTGGCGCTGTTCGCCGTTCACGAAGCACCTCACGCCGGTGTTCGTGCCGTCGCATTCGTCCGCGCTCACCAGCCAGGGGCCCATCGGGCAGAAGGTGTCGAACGACTTGCCCAGGATCCATTGCGAGTGCCGGCTTTGCCAGTCGCGCGCGGTCACGTCGTTGATGATGGTGTAGCCCCACACATGCTTCATGGCGTCGGCCGCCTTGATGCCCTTGCCGCCCCGGCCGATCACCACGGTGAGTTCGGCTTCGTAGTCGATCGCGGTGGACACTTCGGGCACGATGACGATAGGCTCTCCGGGGCCGATGACCGATTCGGGCACCTTGGTGAAATAGATCGGCACCGACGGGATCTCGCCGCCCGATTTCGCGCTGCTGTCGAAGCCGCTGCCGGCGAACTCGCGCGCGTGCGCGTGGTAATTCTTGCCCACGCAAAACACATTGCGGCGCGGCCGCGGAATCGGCGCGATGAGTTTCACGGCGGCCAGCGCAACGGGCGCCCCGGTCGCGGGCATCGGCTTGCCTTGCGCGAGCAACTCGACAATGGGCAAGGCGCCAAGCACCCGTTGCGATTCCGGGAGTTCGAGCGGCAACACGCTTTGCAGGTCCGACGAAACGATGCCGACGCAAGGCCGGCCCTGATCGAGGTAGGCAGCGATTTTCATGGGGAAAAACTCTATCTTGTGATTAGCCGATCAAATGTAGCATGCCCCATTCAAGGAGATCTCATGCAACGCCGTCTTAGCTTTTGTGCCGCGCTGTCGGCCGCCCTGCTGTTGGGCGGGCCGGGCCTCGCCCTGGCACAAGCAGCTTTCCCCAACAAGCCCATCACGATGGTCGTTCCGTTTCCGCCCGGCGGCCTGGCCGACCTCGTCGGCCGGCCGGTCGCCGAAGCGATGTCACGCGAACTCGGCCAGCCCGTCCTGATCGAGAACAAGGGCGGTGCCGGCGGCGGCATCGGCATGGGCGTGGTGGCCAAGGCGCCCGCCGACGGCTACACGATCCTGATGGCGCTCTCGTCGTTCAGCGTGATTCCCGAGGCCGACGCGATGCTCGGACGGTCGCCGATGTACAGCTTCAACGCGCTGCGCCCGATCGCCCGTTTCACCGCCGACCCCACGGTGCTGGCGGTGCGCGCCGATGCGCCGTGGAAAACCGCGAAAGACTTCGTCGAAGATGCGAAGAAGCGCCCCGGTGCGATCAATTACGGCTCGTCGGGCAACTACGGCACCATGCACGTGCCGATGGAAATCCTCGCGCAGAACGCCGGCATCAAGATGACGCACGTGCCTTTCACCGGCGCTGGCCCGGCGATCGTTGCGCTGCTCAGCGGGCAGATCGACGCTGTGTCCACCGGCCCCGCCACCGTGCTGCAGCACGTCAAGGGCGGCAAGATTCGGGTGCTGGCGCACTGGGGCAACGGCAAGCTCGAGGCGCTGCCCGACGTGCCGTCGCTCAAGACCGTCGGCTACAACGCGGAGTATGCGCAGTGGTCGGGCTTGTTCATTCCGGCCGGCACGCCGGAGCCCGTCGCGCAGCGGCTGCGCGCGGCTGCGCGCTTCGCCGCGAACGACCCCAAGGTGAAGGAAGTGATCGGCAATGCCGGCAGCCCGGTGCTGTACCAGGACACCCCTGATTTCGAGAAGTACGTACAGTCGGACGTGAAACGAATGGCCGACGTGGTCAAGAAGATCGGCAAGGTCGAGTAAGTCATCCCCATTCCAGGAGAGCGCAATGTCAGTGAAAGTGTTGAGCCGGCTCGTCGCCGCCGCGCTGTGCGTGGGCTTTTTCGCCGCGCCGGTCGCCGCGCAAACGTATCCCAGCAAGCCGGTCAAGATCATCGTGCCCTTTGCGGCCGGAGGCCCCGCGGACAACTACGCGCGCTTCCTCGCGCAGCGCCTGCAGGACGCACTCGGGCAGGCCTTCGTGGTGGACGACCGTCCGGGCGGCGGCTCGGTGATCGGCACCGACGCCGCGGCCAAGTCGGCGCCCGATGGGTACACGCTGCTGCTGATGTCGAACACCCACACGGTCAATGAGACGCTGTTGCCGAACAAGCCCTTCGACCTGATGCGCGACTTCGTGCCCATCGCTCCGATCAACTATTCCGATCTGGTGCTCGTGGTGCATCCTTCGGTGAAGGCCGCCAACCTGAAGGAACTGCTCAAGCTTGCCAAGGAGAATCCCGGCAAGCTGAACTACGCCTCGTCGGGTCCCGGCACGCCGTATCACATGGCCGGTGAACTGTTCAAGAGCATGGCGGGCGTCAGCATCGTCCACATTCCCTACAAGGGAAGTTCCGGCGCGCGCACCGACGTCATGGGCGGACAGGTGCAGATGATGTTCGACGCGGTGACCACGATGGCCGAGCAGGTGAAGGTCGGGCGTGTGAGGGCACTCGCCACCACCGGCGTGAAGCGCTCCACCGTCATGCCGGAGGTGCCGACCATGAGCGAAGCGGGCCTGCCCGGATATGAGGCGACCATCTGGCTTGGCCTGATGGCGCCCAAGGGCACGCCACCGGCGATCATCGAGCGCCTGAACCAGGCCGTCACCAAGATCGCCGGCGATGCGGAAGTTCGGCAGATCTGGGCCAAGGATGGCGCGGTGCCGATGTCGATGAATCCCGCCGAGTTCGACAAATACCTGCATGCCGACATCGCCAAGTGGTCCAAGCTGATCAAGAGCGCCAACATCAAGCTCGACTGACATGCCGCAAGAAGTTCGCGTATTGAGCGGCGGCGCCGCCAAGGGTCTGGTCACGCAATTGCAGGACCGCTTCAACGCGCAGTCCGGCTTCACGATTCGCGGCGATTTCGGCGCGGTGGGCGCAATGCGCGACCAGCTGCTCGCCGGTGAGCCTTGCGATGTCGTGATCCTCAGCCAGTCGCTCATCGACCAGCTCGCCAGAGACGGCCACGTGGTGACCAATACGGTGACGCCGCTGGGCGCGGTGAAGACCGGTGTCGCGGTGAAGTCCGGCGAGCGTGCACCCGACGTCGGCACCGCGAGTGCGCTGAAATCCGCGCTGCTGGCGGCCAAGGGCATTTACTTCCCCGATCCGCAAAAGGCGACCGCCGGCATTCACTTCATGAAGGTGCTCAAGTCGCTCGGCATCGACGAGCAGTTGGCGTCGCGCTTGCGCACCTATCCCAACGGCGCGACCGCCATGCGCGAGATGGGGCAATCCGCCGAAGCCGGCCTGAT
This sequence comes from Ramlibacter sp., assembly GCA_028292185.1. Taxonomy (GTDB): domain Bacteria; phylum Pseudomonadota; class Gammaproteobacteria; order Burkholderiales; family Burkholderiaceae_C; genus Ramlibacter. The sequence goes on from JAQGMT010000276.1 coordinate 18,316, forward strand.
CGGCTGCACGCAGGTCACCGAAATCCGCTACACGCCCGGCGTCCAATTGATCGGTCTGCTGCCCACGGAGTTCGAACTGGCCACTGTCTATACCGCGGCGGTGTGCACCAAGGCGCAGCAGCCCGCCATCGCGGCGGAGCTGATTGCGCTGCTCACCGGAGCGGACGCCGCGAACCTGCGTGCCGCCGGGGGCTTCGAGCACTGATCCTGCGACGATCAGTACGCCGGGGCGCGCAGCAACGCCGCGTAGGCGGCGCTATGCCTGAATGCGCGGTAGAAAGTGTCCCCCCCGAATGAGGTCCAGTGACCGGAATCGAAATAGGCGAACTGGCCGGATGCGTGGAACACGCAACCACCCGCGCAATAAATCTGCCCTGCGGGATCGCTAGACCAGCAACGCGTTCACGCGCTTCACGTAAGCCGCCGGGTCTTCCGGGACTCCGCCTTCCGCAAGCAAGGCCTGGTCGAACAGGATGTTGGCCAGATCGTCGAAGTGGGGCGACGTATCCAGCTTCTTGACCAGCGGATGCTCGGCGTTGACTTCGAGCACGGGTTTGGTGTCCGGCACCTTTTGCCCGGCCTGCTTGAGCATGCGCGCGAGCTGCGTGCTCATGCCGCCGTCGCTGGCCACCAGGCAGGCGGGTGAATCCACCAGCCGGGTGGTGACGCGCACGTCCTGGGCCTTGTCCTTCAACGCCGCCCTCAGTTTTTCCAGCAGTGGCTTGAAAGTCTCGGCGGCTTGCTCCGCGGCTTTCTTCTCGGCCTCGTCCTGCAGCTTGCCGAGGTCCACCGCGCCCTTGGCCACGGATTGCAAAGGCGTGCCTTCGAATTCGTGCAGGTAGTTCAGCGCCCACTCGTCGACCCGGTCGGTCATCAGCAGCACTTCGATGCCTTTCTTGCGAAACACTTCGAGCTGCGGACTGTTCTTCGCCGCCGCCAGGCTATCGGCCGTGATGTAGTAGATCGCCTCCTGGCCTTCTTTCATGCGCGCCTTGTAATCGGCGAAGGAAACATCGGCGGCGTCCGACTGGGTGGATGCGAAGCGCAGCAGCTTGGCGAGGCGCTCGCGATTTCCGAAATCTTCGCCCAAGCCCTCCTTCAACACCGCGCCGAACTCCGCATGGAACTTGCCGTACTTGGCCTTGTCTTCCTCGCCGGCGCCTTCTTCCTTTTCCAGCTTGGCCAGGTCCTCCAGCATGCCGAGCACGCGCTTGGTGCTGCCCTCGCGGATTGCTTTCACGTCGCGGCTTTCCTGCAGCAGTTCGCGGCTGACGTTCAGCGGCAGGTCGGAGGAGTCGATCACGCCCTTGACGAAGCGCAGGTAGATCGGCAGCAGCGACTCGGCATCGTCCATGATGAAGACGCGCTTGACGTACAGCTTCACGCCCGCGGCCTTTTCGCGATTCCACAAGTCGAAGGGAGCGTGCGCCGGGATGTACAGCAGCTGGATGTATTCGGTGGAGCCTTCCACCCGGTTGTGCGACCACGCCAGCGGCGCTTCGGCGTCGTGGCTGATCTGCTTGTAGAACTCCTGGTACTGCTCGTCGCTGATGTCCTTCTTCGGCCGGGTCCACAGGGCGCTGGCCTGGTTGACGGTCTCCCACTCGTCGGTGAGCACCATCTCGCCGCCCTTGCCCTCTTCTCCTTCCTTCCATTCCTCCTTGCGCATCAGGATGGGCAGGGAGATGTGGTCGGAGTACTTGCCGATGATCGACTTCAGCTTCCAGGTGGACAGGTAATCGAGGGCATCTTCGCGCACGTGCAAGGTGACGCGCGTGCCGCGCTCGGGCCGGGTAATGGTTTCCACCTCGAAGTCGCCGGCGCCGCCGCTGGTCCAGCGCACGCCTTCTTCGGGCTTGAGGCCGGCGCGGCGCGATTCCACGGTGATCTTGTCGGCGACGATGAAGCCGGAGTAGAAGCCCACGCCGAACTGCCCGATCAACTGCGCATCGGACTTCTGGTCGCCGGACAGCCGGTTCATGAATTCGCGGGTGCCGCTCTTGGCGATGGTGCCCAGGTTGTCGATCGCCTCCTGCTGCGACAGGCCGATGCCGTTGTCGGTGATGGTGAGCGTGCGGGCCTGCTTGTCGAAGTCCACCCTGACTTCCAGGTTGGGCGCGTCTTCATACAAGGCGGTGTTGTTCAAGGCCTCGAAGCGCAGCTTGTCGCAGGCGTCCGAGGCGTTGGAAATCAGTTCGCGAAGGAAGATCTCCTTGTTGGAATAGAGCGAATGCGTGACCAGGTGCAGCAACTGCGCCACTTCGGCCTGGAACGAAAGAGTTTGTTTTTGGGTCATGGCTGGACGGTGTACCGTGAAAAATGCTCACGGCATCTTGGGGCTGGGCACCCGGTTTTCAAGACTCTCCTCGCGGCCGGTCTGGGCGCGGCGTGGCATCCGCGCAGCGGTAGCACGTGAAAAACTCGACGCCAGGGCGGAAATTCGGCCGGCGCGAGCGAAACGCCCTGGACAACGCGTCACGGCTCGTTACATTAGTGCATGGCAGCCGTTGTAGGATTTAGCTGACAGAAACACTGCCGTGTCTTAAACGTCCAGGGATCCCGCGAAAAATGAGTATCGACCTTCTGCCGTTCAACGCGTTCGCGCTTGAGTCCTATGGACCGACCGCGCCTTCACGCGGCGACCCGCACACGCTGACCCTGGAATTGGCACTGTCCACCGGGCGCTCCTCGCGCCACGTCATGACCGGCAGTGTAAGCACCCACGACGCTGGCGCCCAAGCCACAGCGCTGCACGCGGCAATCCTGCCAGCAGACGACACGCCGATCACGATCACTTTCTAGCCGGCGTTTGCCGGTCGCAAAGGACGCCCTACGGGGCGTTTTTTCATGGCCCAATCCCTCCGGTCAAAAGCGCTCGCCAGCCGCGAGGTAACGCCATTGGCCCGGGGGCAGGGCGCCCAGCATCACGCTGCCGATGCGCACGCGCTTGAGCCCCACAACCTTCAGGCCCACCAACTCGCACATGCGCCGGATCTGGCGTTTCTTGCCTTCGGTGAGCACGAAGCGCAGTTGCTCGGGGTTTTGCCAGTCGACCCGGGCTGGCTTGAGCGGCTGGCCGTCCAGGCTGAGGCCATGGCGCAACCGGGCCAACTCGGCGGCCGGGAAGGCCTGCTGCACGGCCGCGGACACATTGCCGTAAGCAACCCGCACCAGATATTCTTTTTCCATGCCGCTGTCTTCGCCGATCAGCTGGCGCGCGATGCGGCCGTCTTGCGTCAGTACCAGCAGCCCCGTCGAATCGATGTCCAGCCGGCCCGCCGGCGCGAGGCCGCGCAACTGCTGCGGCGCGAATCGCAGCCGCGATGCGTCGCCTTTCCAGTGCGTGCGTTCCTGCACCAGCACCACGGCCGGCTGGTGCCCGTCCTCGGCTTGCCCACTCACATAGCCGATCGGCTTGTGCAGCAGGATCGTCACCTGGCGCTGTTGCTGGCCCTTGGCCTCCTGATCCACTTCGATGCGCGCCGCGGGCCCGACTTGCAGGCCAATCACGGCCGTCTGGCCGTCGACGCGCACCCAGCCCTTGGCGATCCAATCGTCGGCCTCGCGCCGCGAGCACAGCCCGAGCTCGGCCATGCGCTTGTTCAATCGGGTGGTGCTGGCAGCGGGAGAAGAGGGCTCTGGCATCGCCCCTATGCTACCTGCGCAATCACGCTCGAGCGCAGCGCCGGCAGGTCCAGGATCCGAAGGCCCCCGTATTCCACCCTGATGGTGCCTTGCGCTTCCAGCACCGCCAAGGCTTCGTTCACTCGCTGCCGCGACAACCCGACCAGGTACGCGAGTTCCTGTTGCGTGATGCGAAGCACCTGTCCGACGCCGGGGTAGAGCACCGGGTTGAACAACGCGGCCAGGCTGCGCGCGACGCGCTGGTCCGGGTTGTTCATGCGGTCGATTTCGCGCGCCGCGATGAACTGGCCCAAGCGCTCATTGAGCTGGTTCATGATGAAGCGGTTGAAGCCGATCGAATGATCGAGCAACCAGTGAAACGCATCCACCGGCAAGCCCGCCACCACGCTCTTGCGCAGCGCCTGGATGTTGTAGCGGTAAGCCTCGCGCTTGAGCGCCGTGCCTTCGCCGAACCAGCCGCCGGGCGGCACGCCGGTGAGGGTCATGGTCTGGCCTTGTTCGTTGTCGCTGCTCATCTTGAGCAGGCCTTCGATGACGCCGAACCAGTAAGTGACCGGCCGGCCCACCCGGCAAACGTAATCCCCGGGCTCCGCGTCGGCGACGCTGATCTGTGGCGCCGCCCACTCATATTCATTCGGCTGCACGACCTTGAGCCAGGGGATGCCTGCCAGCTCCGAGGTCTCGGGCTGGCGGCGGCGCTGGTGCAGCGAGAGGGGGGAGCTCATGGTGGCGGCTTTCGATGCGTGTTTGACGTGAATCAAGGTCAGCACAGGCCCTACTAGGATATTCCCTAGAAATGTCGTCGTAAAGACAAAACGGCGTCAAACCCAGACCTAGGATGCGCGGGTCGAGCACACACGCTGCTCGCGAAGGACTCGAATGGAGACCACGTTCCCGCGGCTGCTGTTGCAGCACGCAGCGCAACGCCCGGGGGACCCGGCGATGCGCGAAAAGGAATACGGCATCTGGCAGACCCACACCTGGGCCGCCATGGCGCAGCTCGTGGAGCAGGTGGCCTGCGGTCTGCATCGCGCGGGTCTCCGGCGCGGCGAACACATGGTGGTGGTGGGCGCCAACCGGCCGCGCCTGTACGCGACGGTGCTCGCGGCCCAGGCACTGGGTGCGATCCCGATTCCGCTGTACCAGGACGCGGTGGCGGGCGAAAGCGTGTTCCCGATCAACAACGCCGATGTGCGCTTCGCTTTCGCCGAAGACCAGGAGCAGGTCGACAAGCTGCTGGAGATCCGCAACCAGTGCCCGCAGCTGTGCGCGATCTACTACGACGATGCGCGCGGGCTGCGCAAGTACAGCGAGCCAGGACTGGATTCGCTCGATTCGCTGATCGCGCATGGCACAGCGTTCGCCGAGGCCAGCCCCTCCTTCTTCAAGACGGAAGTGGAGCAGGCCCGGCCCGACGACGCCGCCGCGATGTTCTTCACCTCGGGCACCACCGGCCATGCCAAGGGCGTGGTGCATACCCACCGGACCTTGCTCGATCGGGCCCTGGCCGGCGCGCAATTCGACAAGCTCACGCATCGCGAAGAGGTGCTGGCCTACCTGCCGCCCGCGTGGATCGGCCAGAACGTCTTCAGCTATGCGCAGTGGCTGGCTTGCGGCTACGTCGTCAACTGCCCGGAGTCGTCGTCCACCATCATGATCGACCTGAAGGAAATCGGGCCCAGCTACTACTTCGCTCCGCCACGAGTGTTCGAAGCCATGCTGACGACGGTGATGATCCGCATGGAAGACGCCGGCTGGATCAAGCGAAAGATGTTCCATGGCTTCATGGACCTTGCGCGGCGTGTCGGCCCGGCGCTGATGGACAGGAAGCCGGTCGGCGCTCCCGATCGCATCGCGTACGCGGTGGGAAACGTCCTGGTGTACGGACCCTTGCGCAACAACCTGGGCTTCTCGCGGGTGCGCGTCGCCTACACGGCGGGCGAGGCGATCGGACCGGACTTGTTTGCTTTTTACCGTTCCATCGGCATCAACTTGAAGCAGTTGTACGGCTCGACGGAAACCGCGGTCTTCGTCTGCCTGCAGCCCGATGACCAGGCGCGTTCGGACACGGTGGGCATTCCGATCAGCGGCGTCGAGATCAAGGTGGCCGCGAACGGCGAAATCCTGGTGCGCTCGCCCGGCCTGCTCAAGGAGTACTACAAGAATCCGGCGGCCACCGCCGAAGTGCTGACCGCCGACGGCTGGTACCACACCAGTGACGCCGGGTTCCTGGATGCGCAAGGGCACTTGAAGATCATCGACCGCGTGAAAGATGTGGGGCGGATCAAGGGCGGCGAGAACGACGGCGCGATGTTCGCGCCCAAGTACGTGGAGAACAAGCTCAAGTTCTTTCCGTACTTCAAGGAAGTGGTGGCCTACGGGGACGGGCGCGAGCGGGTCTGCGTGATGATCAACATCGACTTCGATGCGGTGGGCAATTGGGCCGAGCGGCGCAACCTGCCGTACGCCGGCTACACCGACCTCGCGCAAAAGCCCGAGGTCTATCAGCTGGTGAAGGAATGCGTCGAGAAGGTGAATGCCGACCTGGCCGCCGACCAACTGCTCGCCGGCTCGCAGGTCAGCCGCTTCCTTATCCTGCACAAGGAACTGGACGCCGACGACGGCGAGCTGACGCGCACCAACAAGGTCCGGCGCGGCTTCATCGCCGAAAAATACCAGGTCCTCGCCGATGCGCTGTACGGCGGCAGGACCGAGCAGTTCATCGAGACGCAGGTGAAGTTCGAGGACGGCCGCAGCGGCAAGGTCAGCGCCACCCTGCGCATCGTCGACACGAAAACATTTGCTCCGGTGAAGGCCGCAGCATGAACATGATGACCGAGGCCGAGCATCTCGCGGGCGCGAGCGCCGCGGCGCGAAAGATCGGCGACGTGATCCTGAACGTCCAGAACATTTCGCTCGCGTTCGGCGGCGTGAAGGCACTGTCGGACATCTCGTTCGACGTGCGTGAGCACGAGATCCGCGCCATCATCGGCCCCAACGGCGCCGGCAAGAGCTCGATGCTCAACTGCATCAACGGCGTGTACCAGCCGCAGCAAGGCTCGATCACCTTCCGCGGCCGGACCTTCCATCACATGAACAGCCACCAGGTGGCCGTGATGGGCGTGGCGCGCACATTCCAGAACCTCGCCTTGTTCAAAGGCATGAGCGTGCTGGACAACATCATGACCGGGCGCAACCTGCGCATCAAAAGCAACCTGCTGCTGCAGGCGCTGCGCATCGGGCCGGCCGAGCGCGAAGAGATCTGGCATCGCGAGTTCGTCGAACACATCATCGACTTCCTGGAGATCCAGCCGTTTCGCAAGACGCCGGTCGGCCAGTTGCCGTACGGCCTGCAGAAGCGCGTCGATCTCGGGCGTGCGCTGGCGATGGAGCCGCAGGTGCTGTTGCTGGACGAGCCGATGGCGGGCATGAACGTGGAAGAGAAGCAGGACATGTGCCGCTTCGTGCTCGACGTGAACGACGAGTTCGGCACCACGGTGGTCCTGATCGAGCACGACATGGGCGTGGTGATGGACATCAGCGACCGCGTCGTGGTGCTCGATTACGGCAGGAAGATCGGCGACGGCACGCCGGACGAAGTGCGCAACAACCCCGACGTGATCAAAGCCTACCTGGGCACTTCGGCATAACGGAGCGGTCAGATGGGCTTTTTCCTCGAAACCTTGTTGGGCGGCCTGATGGCCGGCATGTTGTACGCACTGGTCGCGCTCGGCTTCGTGCTGATCTTCAAGGCCTCCGGCGTCTTCAACTTCGCGCAAGGCGCCATGGTGCTGTTCGCCGCGCTCGCAATGGCGAGGCTGTCCGAATGGATCCCGCAATGGACCGGGCTGTCGAACAAGCTCGTGGCCGACCTGCTGGCCTTCGCCATCGCGGGCGCGATCATGTTCGTCGTCGCCTGGGCGGTGGAAGCGCTGGTCCTTCGCCACCTGGTCAACCAGGAAGGGGCGACCCTGCTCATGGCGACGCTGGGCATCGCGTATTTTCTCGAGGGGCTGGGACAGACGCTGTTCGGCAGCAACATCTACAAGATCGACATCGGCATGCCAAAGGACCCGGTGTTCGTGCTGGAGAACACTTTCCAGGGCGGCGTGCTCGTGAACAAGGAAGACCTGTATGCCGCGATGATCGCGGCGGTGCTGGTGGCGGCGCTCAGCCTGTTCTTCCAGAAGACCGGCACCGGCCGGGCGCTGCGCGCGGTCGCCGACGACCACCAGGCCGCCCAGTCCATCGGCATCCCGCTGTCGCGCATCTGGGTGATCGTCTGGTGCGTTGCCGGTTTGGTGGCGCTGGTGGCCGGGATGATTTGGGGCAGCAAGCTCGGCGTGCAGTTCTCGCTCGCGACGGTGGCCTTGCGTGCGCTGCCGGTCGTGATCCTCGGCGGGCTGACGTCGGTGCCCGGCGCGATCATCGGCGGCTTGATCATCGGCGTGGGCGAAAAGCTGTCCGAGGTGTACATCGGCCCCATGGTGGGCGGCGGCATCGAGATCTGGTTTGCCTATGTGCTGGCGCTCGGCTTCCTGCTGGTGCGGCCGCAGGGTTTGTTCGGCGAAAAGATCATTGATAGGGTATGAAATGCCCGCCAATGATCTTTCAGCGCAGACCAACTTTGCGCAGCAAAGTCAAGCGCAGCGTGTCGTAGCCAAAGAATTCATCGTGCACAAATCAAGATGATCTACCGCGAAAACGGCCAGTTCAAGAGCAGCTACCGCGCCGACCTGCAGATCTTCCCAATCCTGCAGGACCGGATCCTCGTCGCGCTGCTGCTGGTCGCCGCGTTCGCGCTCGTGCCCGCGGTGGCCAGCGACTACACCTTGCGCGCCCTCCTGATTCCGTTCCTGATCATGGCGCTGGCGGCGCTCGGGGTGAACATCCTCGTGGGTTACTGCGGCCAGATCTCCCTGGGCTCCGGCGCGTTCATGGCGGTGGGCGCGTACGGCGCCTTCAATTTCTTCGTGCGCATCCCGGGCCTGCCGCTGCTGGCTGCCCTGATCCTCGGAGGCTTGTGCGCGACCGCGTTCGGCATCGTCTTCGGACTGCCGAGCCTGCGCGTGAAGGGGCTGTACCTCGCCGTGGCCACGCTCGCGGCCCAGTTCTTCGCCGACTGGATGTTCCTGCGCATCAAGTGGCTCACCAACTATTCGCCTTCCGGACAAGTGTCG
>JAQGMT010000283.1 GCA_028292185.1 Ramlibacter sp.
GATCTGCACGAGCCGGAAAAACTCGCTGCCGCCATCAAGGCGCTGCCCGTCACCGTCGGTGCCCCGCGGCCCATCGATGAAGCCATCAGCACCGCGGGCGGCGTGCGCTTCGAGGCGCTGGACGACAAGCTGATGCTGCGCGAGGCGCGGGGAATTTTCTGCGCGGGCGAAATGCTGGATTGGGAAGCGCCCACCGGCGGTTATCTGCTGACAGCGTGCTTGGCGAGTGGCCGCGCCGCCGGACTCGGGGCCGTGCAGTATCTGGGCGAACTCTAGGCCTGCCGGACGCAAGACTCAGAACTTGCTGCGGTAGTAGACCATCGGCTTGCCGCCGCCGCCCTTGTGCAAGGTGATGCGCGCACCGCTTTCCAATTGCAATCCGAGGAAGCCGTGATCGGCGAGGAAGCCGCTGCGCGGCGGCGGCACCAGATGCATCTCCACTCGCGCGCCGTAGCTCGAGTCGCGGTTGTCGATCAGGGTGGCGGCGTCCGGCGGGTTCATGCGGCGCCATGCGCTCACGTCGAAACGATAGTTGCCGATGGAGGTGTAGCGCCAATGCAAGCCCAGGTCGACGCCGGTGATGCGCTGCCCCGGGATTGCAGGCCGGACGAATGCCTGTGCGAGAACCATTGGCTCGGGTGCATCGGCAGCAGCCCTGCCACTGTAGGCCGCGATGCAAGACAGCAGCGCGATCACCGGCAGCCGCAGGCTGGCTGCAGCAATCGAACGGCTGATCCCGAGTGCAACGCTGGCATTCATGCCACACCTCCGACTTGAAGCTGACTCTAGGTCGGCTGTATGCCGCCGCTTGTCGGACGCAGACGAAGGTGTGAGTCGGCGGGCGCGAATTGGCACTGCAGGGCTAGAATCCCGCCAACTCGAGCGGCTCATCCGAAGCCGGTCCAAGGGAGGCAGCGATGGAGCCAGGAAAGATCCGCCTGATCAACTCAGGGGTGCAGGGCAACACGACGTTCAGCCAGACGATCGCCTTGGCGACGTCCAACCGGCTTTATCGGGTCACCAACAATGGGGCCGGCGAAGGCGCCCCCGGCACCATGCGGATACGGACGACCCGATCGATGCTGGGGCTGACCTTCAACACGATCTTTGACCTTGAAGCTGGGCGCTCGGTCGACGTGTACGGTTCTTCGCTGACCGTCACGGCGCTTGATTCCGTGCAGCTCTTCGGCAGCTACGACACGATCTAGCAAACAGAAGAGCCGTCAACCCGGCGTCACTGGGAGGCTTTGCCGGCGCCCATGCTCGAGGTATTGCCGCCCTGGGCCGCAACCTTGGCTTTTTCGATGTCCACTTCCGCGTTCGCGTGTGCCGCGATGGCCTGCTTTTCGCACAGCGTCTTCTGGGACTTCTGCTGAATCGGCTCGCACTGCGCCTTGGCCGACTTGAAGTCCGCATCGGCCTGCTTTTGCATCTGTTTGGGGTCGTTCGCGGAATTTGCCGACGAGCCGCCCGACCCCGAAGCGCCCATGGCCTGGGCTTGCTTGCCCGACTGGCCGCTCTGACCACTTTGGCCGGACTGGCCGCCTTGAGTCGATTGGGTGACTTTGTCCTTGGCCTTCTCGGCGGCTTCCTTGGTTTTCTCCCCTATCGTCTGGGCCGCCTGCTTCGCCTTGTCGGTGAGGCTGCCGCCCGAGGAGTTGTTGGACCCAGACGAGCTGGCTCCGGAGTTTTGCTGCTGTTGCTGCTGTGCTATAGCGCTGCCGCCGGCCAAGGTGAGGGCGCAGCCCAGGGCCACGAGGGTGCGTTGCATGAGGATTCTCCGTGATGGTTTGCGGGAGGACGCATCTGATCGCGCCGGCCCTCGCCGAGCTTGTCGGACGTCGCCGGGTTCGGCGGTAAGGCGCTGCTGAAGCAGGAGGTTTTGCTGTCGGTCACACAGCCAAGTCCTTGGCGGCGACAGCAAAAAGTATTGAGGTTGACGAGCCTTACCCCCGGCACTGGGTCCACAGTTAGGGCTGCTTGGTTCCCCACCTGACCCGGTTGGCCGCTTCCCCATGCGGGGAGGCCCGTCAATCGTTATTGTAGGCGGTGCGCAATGTCCTTTGCGCCCGGCGGGACGGCGGCAGCGCATCAGTCAACCCGTAGAATTCCCGCATGTCCTATCTCGTGCTCGCACGCAAATACCGGCCCCGGACTTTCACGGAGATGGTCGGGCAGGAGCACGTGGTGCAGGCGCTCAGCAATGCGCTCACGCAGCAGCGCTTGCATCACGCTTATCTGTTCACCGGCACGCGCGGCGTGGGCAAGACCACGGTCTCGCGCATCCTGGCCAAGTCGCTGAACTGCGAAGGGCCGGACGGCCAGGGCGGCATCACGGCCGCGCCTTGCGGTGTTTGCGTCGCCTGCCGCGACATCGACGCGGACCGCTATGTCGATTACACGGAGATGGATGCCGCGTCGACGCGGGGCATCGACGACATTCGCGAATTGCTCGACCGTGCCAACTACAAGCCGGTGGTGGGGCGCTTCAAGGTGTACATGATCGACGAGGTGCACCAGCTCACCGGGCCGGCGTTCAGCGCGCTACTCAAGACGCTGGAAGAGCCGCCCGAATACCTCCAGTTCGTGCTGGCCACCACCGACCCGCAGAAGGTGCCGGTCACGGTGTTGTCGCGCTGCCTGCAGTTCAACCTGCGGCCGATGGCGCCTGAGACTGTGCAGGAGCATCTGGCGCAGGTGTTGCAGGCCGAGGGCGTCGCGGCGGACAGCGCGGCACTCGATCTGCTGGCGCGCGCGGCGCGCGGATCGATGCGCGATGCGTTGTCGCTCACCGACCAGGCGATCGCCTATGGCGGCGGCAAGCTGGAAGAAGGCACCGTGCGCAAGATGCTGGGCAGCGTGGACCGCACCCACGTGTTCCGCTTGATCGAAGCGCTGGCCGGGGGCGACGGCAAGACCGTGGTCGAGATCTCCGAAGAACTGCGCCTGCATGGCTTCAGCGCGGCGTCCACGCTCGAGGAAATGAGCGCGGTGCTGCAACGCATGGCGGTGGTCCAGGTGGTGCCTTCCGCGGCCGATGGCACCAGCGCCGAAGGCGCCGAGATTGCGCGCCTGGCGGCCTTGATGCCCGCCGACGAAACGCAATTGCTCTACAGCATCTGCCTGCATGGGCGCGGCGAATTGGGGCTGGCGCCCGACGAATATGCGGCGCTGACGATGGCGTTGCTGCGATTGCTGGCGTTCAAGCCGGTCGCTGAAAAAAAAACTCTGAGTGAACCGGCTGCCGCCGCGCCGCGGCCGCCGGCGAGCGTCCCGGTTGCTGCGCGTATTGCAGTGGCGGCTGCGGCCAGCCTGCAAGCTCCCGGCCCCGCGCGGACCGCGGTGCCCGCCGTGGGCGCGCCACCCGGCCGGGTGTTGCCGGTGGTCGAGCCGCGCGCCGAAAGGCCACGCCCGTCATCCGCCGCGAATGGAACGGCCAACGGCCGGACCGCGGGCGAAGTGGTGGGTGTGCCGGTGCGCCAGCAATCCGAATCGGCGCGCGAGGCAGCTTCCAGCACGCCGCCGACAGTGGTCCCCACGGAAGAAGGCGAGTTCTGGCACGCAACAGTGACCGATCTCGTCGAGCGCGAGGCGGTGACAGCGCTGGCGCGCGAGTTGGCCTTGCAATCGCAGCTGGTGGGCCGCGACGAGGGGCACTGGATGCTCCGCGTCGAGCGCGAATCGCTGAACCAGCCTGCCAGCCGCGAGCGGCTGCAGAATGCGCTGAAGGCGGTGGGCCATGGCGTGAAACTCAGCGTCGAGGTGGGCAGCGTGACCGACAGCCCGGCCCGCCGCAACGCGGTCGTGGCAGCCGAACAGCAGCGCGCGGCCGAAGCCATCATCCTGTCCGATCCGTTCGTGCAGGACATGATGCGTGACTTTGGCGCGAAAATCGTTCCCGGCAGCGTCAAGCCGGTCGTCAACCGTTAACCCGTTTAGGAAAATCGAATCATGTTCAACAAAGGACAGCTCGCCGGCCTCATGAAACAGGCACAGGCGATGCAGGACAACCTGAAGAAGGCCCAGGACGAGCTGGCCACCATCGAGGTGAGCGGCGAGTCGGGGGCGGGCCTGGTGAAGGTCACCATGACCTGCAAGCACGACGTCAAGCGCGTCGAGATCGACCCCAGCTTGCTGGCCGACGACAAGGACATGTTGGAAGACCTGGTCGCCGCCGCCTTCAACGCCGCGGTTCGCAAGGCCGAGGAACTGTCGCAGGAAAAAATGGGCAAGATCTCGGCGGGGATGCCGGGATTGCCGGGCGGGATGAAGCTCCCGTTCTGACGGGTCGTTTTCTTGGCCGACACCCATTCCCTCAGCGCCCTGATCGAAGGGCTGCGGCGCTTGCCGGGCGTGGGCGTGAAGTCGGCCTCGCGCATGGCCTTTCACCTGTTGCAGCACGACCGCGAAGGCGCGCGGGCGCTGGCGCAAGCGTTGCAGGAGGCGGCGGCGCAGATCCGTCACTGCAACCTGTGCCACACCTTCACCGAAAACGAGATCTGCAGCACCTGCCGCGACGAGCGGCGCGACCGCAGCAAGCTGTGCGTGGTGGAGACGCCCGCCGATCAGGCCGCCGTCGAGCGCACCGCGGCTTTCAAAGGGCTGTACTTCGTGTTGATGGGCAAGCTCAGTCCGCTCGACGGTATCGGGCCCAAGGACATCGGCCTGGCCAAGTTGTTCGACCGCGCGACGGACGGCGTCGTGCAGGAGGTGATCCTGGCCACCAATTTCACGGCGGAAGGCGAAGCCACCGCGCACGTGATCGGCGAGGCGCTGAAGGCGCGGGGCCTGAACGTCACGCGGCTGGCGCGTGGCGTGCCCGCCGGCAGCGAGCTGGAATACGTCGACCTGGGCACGATTGCCCACGCGCTGGTGGACAGAAGATAAAAAACCCCGACGCCCATGCAAACCGCCCGCTTCACCGTCGCTTACTGGTGCATTCTCGTTGCCGTACTGCTGCCCTTCGCCTGCGCCTACCTGGCGAAGTCGGGCGGTTTCGGCAAGCCGCGGCGCGACGGCGGCTACGACAACCACGACCCGCGCGGCTGGCTGGCCCGGCAGACCGACTGGCAGGCGCGGGCCAATGCAGCCCAGGCGAACAGCTTCGAGGCCTTGCCGTTTTTCATCGGGGCGGTGATCATCGCGCATCAGCTCGGCGCGCCGCAGACCCGCCTGGACATCCTGGCCGTGCTGTTCGTCACGCTGAGGATCATTTACATCTCCATGTACGTCGCCGGCCTGCCGACCATCCGGTCCGCGATCTGGGCGCTGGCGCTGCTGGCCAATATCGCCATCCTTTTCAGCGGTTATCGCTGACCCGCCGCTGACCTGGCGCTGCCTCGGCGCAACTTACGTGAAAACCCCCACGGGATGTTCCCAATGCGATGGGGAGGTGCCGTGGTTAACCTCAAATTCAAAGAACAGAGAGGCGCAGCCCCATGACCATCATCACCTTGAACCGCAGGACCTTCGTCTCCGCTGCCGCGCTCGCGGCGGCGTCGATCGCAGCGCCTGCGCTGCGGGCGCAAGGCAAGCTCGAAAGAAGCAAGATTTCCATCGCCGTGGGGGGGAAAGCGGCGTTCTACTACCTGCCGCTGACCATCTCGGAGCAATTGGGCTACTTCAAGGCCGAAGGCCTGGACATCGAGATCTCCGATTTCGCCGGCGGCGCCAAGGCGCTGCAGGCGCTGATCGGCGGTTCGGCCGACGTCGTGGCCGGCGCCTACGAGCACACGATCAACATGCAAAGCAAGAACCAGCGCATCGAGTCGTTCGTGCTGCAAGGACGCGCGCCGCAGATTGCGATGGGCGTGTCCACCAAGACGCTGCCGCGCTACCAGACGCTCGCCGATTTGCGCGGCAAGAAAATCGGCGTTTCGGCGCCGGGTTCTTCCACCAACATGATCGCCAACATGGTGCTTGCGCGAGCCGGCATCAAGGGCAGCGAAGTGAGCTGGGTGGGTGTCGGCACCGCGGCGGGCGCGCTCACCGCGCTGCGCTCCGGCCAGATCGACGCGATGAGCAACACCGACCCGGTGATGACCATGCTGGAGCAAAAGGGCGACGTGAAGATCATCAGCGACACCCGCACCTTGAAGGGCACGCAGGACGTCTTCGGCGGCCCGATGCCGGCCGCCTGTTTGTACGCGCACACCGAGTTCGTGCAGCGCAATCCCAATACCTGCCAGGCCCTGGCGAACGCGATCGTGCACGGTCTGAAGTGGCTGCAGACCGCCGGCCCCAGCGACATCATCAAGACGGTGCCGGAGAGCTATCTGCTGGGCGACCGCGCGCTCTACCTGGCATCGTTCAACAAGGTGCGCGAGGCGATTTCGCTCGATGGCGTGATGCCCGAGGACGGCGCCCGAACGGCGGTGAAGGCGCTGGCCAGCTTCGATCCTTCGGTGCGGCCGGAGAAGATCGACCTGGCCAAGACCTACACCAACGATTTCGCGCGGCGCGCCAAGGACCGGTTCAAGGCCTAGGCAGCGCGCTGCCCATGCCGAACTACGCGCTCGAGCTCGATCGGATCACCGTCACGTTCCAGTCGCCGGACGGGGCTGCGCCGCGCTACACCGCCGTGGCCGACACCACGCTGGCGGTGCGCACCGGAGAATTCGTGTCGGTGGTCGGGCCCACCGGCTGCGGCAAATCCACCCTGCTGAACATCGGAGCGGGCCTGCTCGAGCCCTCATCGGGCGAGGTCAGGGTGTTCGGCGGGCCGCTGAAGGGCATCAATCGCCGCGCCGGCTACATGTTCCAGACCGAGGCGCTGATGCCATGGCGCAGCGCCATCGAGAACGTCATGGTCGGCTTGCAGTACCGCGGCACGGGGGCCGTGCAGGCGCGCGAGCAGGCCCAGGCCTGGCTGGAGCGGGTGGGGCTCGGCGGATTCGGCGACCGCTATCCGCACCAACTCTCCGGTGGAATGCGCAAACGCACGGCCCTGGCGCAAGTGCTCGCGCTCGACCCCGACATCATCCTGATGGACGAACCCTTCAGCGCGCTCGACATCCAGACGCGGCAGCTGATGGAGAACGAGGTGCTCGAGATATGGGCGGCGAACAAAAAGAAAGCGGTGCTGTTCATCACGCACGACCTCGACGAAGCCATTGCGTTGAGCGACCGCGTCGTGGTGCTGTCGGCCGGGCCCGGCACGCACCCGATCGGCGAGTTCGTGATCGATCTGCCGCGTCCGCGCGATGTGGCCGAAGTGCGCACGCTGCCGCGCTTCGTCGAATTGCACCGGCAGATCTGGGACGTGCTGCGCGACGAAGTGCTCAAGGGCTACGCGCAGCAACTGAAGCAGGCCGCGTGATGGCCGGCCCGCTCAGCCCCTCGGGCCGCGGCCTGCGCTACTGGCAGGCGGCCCTCCTGGTCGCGCTGCTGCTCGGCTGGCATCTCGTGTCCCGCGATGCGCAGTACGCATTTTTCCTGGGCGAACCGATCACGGTGGCTGGGCGCATCTGGTCCTGGTTCATGCCCTTCGGATTCGCGCCCAGCGCCTTGTTCCCCGACGGCGTGCCGGGCCGCGCCGACATCTACGAGCACCTGGGGGTGACCTTGCTCGAAACCGTGCTGGCCTTCGCGATCGGCACGGTGGTCGGCCTGGCGTTCGGCCTTTGGCTGGCGCTGGCGCCCACCGCGAGTGCGATCCTCGACCCGTACATCAAGGCCGCGAACTCGATGCCGCGCGTGATCCTCGCGCCGATCTTTGCGTTGTGGTTCGGATTGGGCATCTGGAGCAAGGTTGCCCTGGCGGTGACGCTGGTGTTCTTCATCGTGTTTTTCAACGTGTACCAGGGGGTCAAGGAAGTCAGCCCGGTGGTGCTCGCCAACGCGCGCATGCTCGGCGCCAACCAGCGGCAGCTGCTGCGATCGGTGTACCTGCCCAGCGCCACCAGCTGGGTGTTCTCCAGCCTGCACACGTCCGTCGGCCTTGCGTTCGTGGGCGCCGTGGTGGGTGAGTACCTCGGCTCGGCCCGGGGCGTGGGCTACCTGATCCTGCAGGCCGAAGGCACGTTCGACGTGAACACGGTGTTCGCCGGCATGGTGGTGCTCACGGCCTTCGCCTTGCTCCTGGACGGACTGGTGGGGCGCATCGAAAAGCGCCTGATGAAGTGGCAGCCCCGGCAGGGCGAGACGGAGAAGCTGTGACCCGGCGGGTCAGCGGCGCTCCGTGGCTGTTTTGCTGGCCTTGCGCGTCCGGGTTGCCGCGCTGCTGGCTTTGATCTTGCCGCGGCCGGTGGAGTGCACAGCGGCGCGCAGGGGCAGGTAGACCACCACCGCCTGTCCGGCCTTGAACGCGCTTGCGGTGCCGACCTCGTTCCACTTCGCGACTTCACCGACATCGAGCCTGTAGCGCCTGGCGATGCTGGCAACGGTGTCGCGCTTGCCAGCCTTGACGGTTGTCTTGCGGGTGACGTGCTCGGGCGCCAGGTTGAGCTGCCCGTTGTCGGCCACGTGGCTGGTCACGTCGTCCTGCACCTTGGCCGAGCGCGGCACGAGCAGCACCGAACCGGCCTTGATCAACATGCGCGGCGGAATGGCGTTGACGTTGCGCAGGTCGGCCTCGCTCATGCCGATCCGGCGCGCGGCGTCGGCCACGCTCATGGTGGCAGGCGCGCTCCAGGCGGTCCAGCTGGCGTATTGCCCCGCGGTGTAGGCTTCGAAATTGCGTTGGAAGACGGTGGCGTTGTCCCACGGCAGGAGGATCTGCGGGGTTCCGGCCGCCAGGATCACCGGCCGCTTTGCCGAGGGGTTGAGCGCCTTGAAGTCTTCGACCGAGATGTCGGCAAGGCGCGCCGCAAGCTCCACGTCGATGTCGCGCGAGACCGTGACCCCCTGGAAGTACGGGTGGTTCTGGATCAGCGGCAACTCTGTGCGGAAAGTCTCCGGGTTGCCCACGATGTTCTTCACGGCCTGCAGCTTCGGCACGTAATTGCGCGTCTCGTTGGGCATGTTGAGGTCAAGGTAACTGATGCCGAGCCCCGCCTTCTGGTTGCGCGCGATCGCCCGGGCCACGCTGCCTTCGCCCCAGTTGTAGGCCGCCAGCGCCAGGTGCCAGTCGCCGAACATGCCGTAGAGTTTTTGCATGTAATCCAGCGCCGCACGGGTGGACGCCAGCACGTCGCGGCGGTCGTCGCGAAAGACGTTCTGCTTGAGCTCGAAGTACTGGCCCGTGGCCGGCATGAACTGCCACATTCCGGCCGCCCGCGCACTGGACACCGCCTGCGGGTTGAACGCGCTCTCGATGAAAGGCAGCAGCGCGAGTTCGGTGGGCATGTCGCGCCGTTCGAGTTCCTCGACGATGTGGAACAGGTACTTGCGCGAGCGCTCGGTCATGCGCTGGATGTAGTCGGGCCGCGAAACGTACCATTGCTCCTGCTGGCGCACCAGGTCGTTGTCCAGGTTGTTCATCTTGAAGCCGCGGCGAATCCGCTCCCACAGATCGGCGGGCGGCTGCAATTGGGCCACCGCGCGCGAGGCGGCATCCGCTGCCGTGATGGGGGCGAGGGGGCCGCCCGGGATCACGGCCGGCGCGCTGGCGTCGGCTGCCGGTTTGGCGGTTGCGGACCCGACCGGGGCGGCTGCTTCGGGGGCCGAAGGCGGCGCCGCGCACCCCACCAGCCATAACAACAATGACAAACCGGCGATCTGAAGCAACTTCATGGGTACTCGTTCTTCCATTGCCGGACGCTGCGGCTGGCGCCGTGGGTCCTGCGGGGTGGCGGCATCGGATGCCCTAGCTCAACATTATGGGGGGCCGTCCTTGGCGCGAATGAAGCCGGCACGAATATACGTTGCTTAATGTATTAAGCCCGGTCCGCCCACCCGTGCCGGCCAAAGACGGGTGGGTGACTAGAATCGTTTAGTTCATGAGCGACCCGATTATAGGAATGCGGCAGTGGTTTGAAACCCCGCCCGGCCGTTACCTGCTGGCCTGGGAGCGGGCCGAGTTCGACCGGGCGGTGGGCGACATCTTCGGCTACCACGCGTTGCAGCTGGGCCTGCCCGAGCTCGACACGCTTCAAGCCAACCGCATGCCGCACAAATGGCTGGCCGTGCGGGAGCCCGCGCCGGCGGACTCGGCGGCGGCCCGGCCCGCCCTGGTCACCGATTTCGCCGCGCTGCCGTTCGAGGAAAACAGCCTGGACTTGGTGGTGCTGCCTCACTCCCTGGAGCTCAACACCGATCCGCACGCCACGCTTCGCGAAGTCGAGCGGGTGCTGGTGCCCGAAGGCAAGGTGGTGATCTGCTGCCTCAATCCCGCCAGCCTCTGGGGCCTGCGCCAGCGCCGCGCCCACCTGTACCGGCGGCTCGGATTCGGCGAGCTGTACCTGCCCGACGCCGGCGATTTCATCGGCTACTGGCGCTTGCGCGATTGGCTGCGTCTGCTGAGTTTCGAAGTGGAGTCCGGCAACTTCGGCTGCTACCGGCCGGCGATGAAGAGCGACAAGTGGCTGGGCCGCTACGATTGGCTCGACCGCGCGGGCGAACGCTGGTGGCCGATCTTCGGAGCCGTGTATTTCCTGGTGGCGGTCAAGCGGGTCCGCGGCATCAAGTTGATCGGCCCGGTCTGGAAACCGGCCAAGGGTTTGGCGGCCGCGCCCGTCCCGGTGGTCAATCGCAGTCCCACCTACCTGGAAGAGCATCAGTGAATCCTGTCGTGATCTACACCGACGGCGCCTGCAAGGGAAATCCCGGGCCCGGGGGATGGGGCGCGCTGCTGCGGTCCGGCGCCACCGAGAAGGAGATTTTCGGCGGCGAGCGCCTCACCACCAACAACCGCATGGAGTTGATGGCGGTGATCCAGGCCTTGCAGGCGCTCAAGCGGCCGTGCGCGGTTGTGCTGAACGTCGACAGCCTCTACGTGTTGAAGGGCATGACCGAGTGGTTGCCCGGCTGGAAAGCCAAGGGGTGGCGCACGTCCACCAAGCAACCCGTGAAGAACGTCGAACTCTGGCAAGCGCTGGACGAGTTGGTCAATCGCGGCGGTCATACCATCGAGTGGCGCTGGGTGCGGGGGCACAACGGGGACCCTGGCAACGAGCGGGCCGACGAACTTGCCAATCGCGGCGTGGAGGTGGCTTTGGGCCGCCTGCCTGCACCAATGTAAAGGCTGGGTAAATCCGGGCCTTCAATGAGGGCGCGCGAACACAACCTAGGGGCATTGCGAATGCCCCTTTCCCCTGGCTGCTGCTACATTGGCAGGTTGGTTTTTAGGATAACGGCCCCAGGCCTGTACACCCGCTCGCAATATTCATGGCATCCAAAGCACTTTACGCCGTCGCCGCTTGTATCGGCATCGCCGTCGCCGGCGGCGCGGCTTGGTGGTACCAGCACAAGCCCGCGCCCGGCGCGACCGAGCGGCCGGCCGGTGGCGGGTCTGGAGGAGGGGGCCGAGCGGGCGCGGAAGGCGGTGGAGCGCCCACCCTCGTGACCACGGCGACCGCGCTGCGGCAGGATGTGCCGATGACGGTGGAAGTCAATGGCAGCGTGGTTTCGCTCAATAGCGTCGATGTGCGGGCCCAGGTCAGCAACATGGTCAAGAAGGTCCATGTCAAGGAAGGCCAGTTCGTGCGTGCCGGCGAACCCTTGTTCTCGCTGGACGACCGCGCAGATCGCGCCAACCTCGAAAAGGCCAAGGCGCAGCAGCAGCGCGACCAGGCCACGCTTGCCGATCTCGAGCGGCAGTATCGGCGCAGCCAGGAGCTGCTGGCCCAGAACTTCATTTCAAAAAGCGCCGCGGACAACACGCTCAGCCAGGTCGATGCGCAGCGCGCCGCGGTGGCCTCCGACCAGGCCGCGGTGCAGGCGGCGCAGGTGGCCCTGAGTTACGACACCATCGTCTCGCCGATCTCCGGGCGCATCGGCGCCATTCCCATGTTCGCGGGCAGCCTCGCGCAGCCTTCCACGGTCATGGTCACGATCACGCAGCTTGACCCCATCGCAGTCAGCTTCCCGGTGCCCGAAGGACGCTTGCAGGACTTGCTGGCGGCCGCCAAACAACGCTCGCCGGTGACCGCGATGGTTCCCGGACTGAAAGAACCGCTGCGGGGCGAGCTGAGCTTCGTCGACAACACCGTGGACCCGCAGGTCGGCACCGTGAAGGCCAAGGCCCAGTTCGCCAATGCCACCCAGCAACTGTGGCCAGGCCAGTACGTGACGACCAGCATCTCGGTGCGCACCCTCAAGGACTCCACGGTGATTCCGCAGGCTGCGGTGATCACCGCGCCCAACGGCAGGATCGTCTACGTGATCGGGCAGGACGCCACCGTGCAGCCGCGCAAGATCGAAGTCCTGTATTCGTTTGGCGATATGGCGGTGGTGCACGGCGTCGAGCCGGGCGAACGGGTGGTGGTCGAGGGCAAGCAGAACCTGCGCGCGGGGTCGCGTGTGCGCGCCGAGTCGGCCGGGGACAAGGGCGCGGAGAAGGGCGCCGGCTCGGCCAAAAGGAATCCAACATGAACGTGTCGGAGCTGTGCATCCGCCGACCGGTGATGACGGTGCTGATCAGCGCCGCCATCGTGGTGGCCGGCATCTTTGCTTATCTGAAGATCCCGGTTGCGGCGCTGCCAAGCTACAACACGCCGGTGATCAGCGTCAACGGGCAGCTGGCGGGCGCCAGCCCGGAGACCATGGCCTCGTCGGTCGCGCTGCCTCTGGAAAAGCAGTTCTCCACGATCGCCGGCCTGAAGCTGATCAGCTCGGTGAACACGCTGGGCAACAGCCAGATCACGCTGGAGTTCGAAGCGTCGCGTGACATCGACGCGGCCGCGGTCGACGTGCAAGCCGCCTTGCTGCGCGCGCAGCGCCAGCTTCCCGCCGAACTGACGCAGCTTCCCTCGTACCGCAAGGTCAACCCGGCCGACGCGCCGGTGCTGTTCATCGCGCTGAGTTCGCCGTCGATGGGCTTGGCGGAACTCAACGACTTCGCGGAAGGCCTGATTGCGCCGACGCTCTCGACGATCGATGGCGTGGCCCAGGTGAACGTGAACGGGCAGAAGCGCTTCGCGGTGCGGGTGCGCGCCAATTCCGACCTGCTCAACGCGCGCAACATCACCCTGGAGGATCTGGCCGCGGCGATCAAGTCGGCCAATTCCAATACGCCGATCGGCGTCCTCGACGGTCCGCGGCAGTCACTCACGATCCAGGCCAACGCGCAGATGAAGAGCGCGAAGGAGTTTGCGGACATCATCGTCTCGTCGCGCAACGGTGCGCCGGTGCGCCTGAGCGACGTCGCGACGGTGGAGGACAGCTACGAGAACGTCAAGACTTCCGCCAGCTACAACGGCGAGCGCTCCATCCTGCTGTCGGTGCAGCGCCAGCCCAATGCCAACACCGTGCAGGTGGTCGACGCGGTGCGCAAGCTGCTCCCCGTTTTCAAGGCGCAGCTGCCGCAGTCGATCAACATCAGCATGGTGAACGACCGGTCGGTGTCCATCCGGGACTCCATCCACGACGTCAACCTCACGCTCGCGCTGACGGTGTTGCTGGTGGTGCTGGTGATCTACCTGTTCCTGCACCGCGTGATGGCCACGCTGATCCCGGCCGTCACCATGCCGATTTCGCTGATTGGCGCGATCGGCCTGTTGTACGCGCTCGGCTACAGCCTGGACAACGTGTCCTTGTTGGGCATCACGCTCGCCGTCGGCTTGGTGGTGGACGACGCCATCGTCGTGCTGGAAAACATCGTCCGCCATATCGAGGAAGGGCTCGCGCCCATGCAGGCCGCGCTGGTCGGCGCCAAGGAGATGGGTTTCACCATCGTGTCGATCTCGGTGTCGCTGGTGGCGGTGTTCATTCCCATCTTCTTCATGCCAGGCGTGATCGGGCTGCTGTTCCACGAGTTTGCCGTCGTCGTGTCGCTGGCGGTGCTGGTGTCCGCGGCGGTGTCGCTGACGCTGGTGCCGATGATGGCGAGCCGCTTCCTCAAGAGCGAGCCGCACGATGCGGACAAGAAGGCGGTTGTGCCCGGCGGCTGGGTCGGCCGGACATTCGAGGCGATGTTCCAGGGTGTGCACGGCTTCTACATGCGCACGCTGGACATCACGCTGCGGCATCGGGGCTTCATGCTGCTGGTCGCGCTGGGCACCCTGGTGCTGACGGGCTTCCTGGCCGTGAGCATGCCCAAGGGATTCTTCCCGGAAGAGGACATCGGCCAGATCCAGGTCACCACCGAAGCCTCCGAGGACGTCTCCTTTCCTGCCATGCTGGCGCTGCAGGACCGCGTCCAGGCGGCGCTGAAGGCCGATCCGAACGTGGCCGACGTCACCTCCTTCATGGGAGCCAATTCGAATTCGACACTCAACAGCGGGCGCATGTTCGTGGTCCTCAAGCCCCATTCCGAGCGGGCGAAGATGCAGGTGGTCATGGACTCGCTGCGCCGCGCGACCCGCACTGTCCCGGGCATCGCCGTGTACATGCGGCCGATCCAGAACCTGCAGCTGGGCGGACGGCAGAGCAAGAGCCGCTATCAGTACTCGCTGCAAAGCGTCAGCGCGGATGCGCTGAGCGAGTGGTCGGGCAAGCTGATGGAGCGGATGCGGGCGGACCCCGCGTTCCGCGACGTCACCAGCGACTCGCAGAACAAGGGCCTGCAGGCATCGCTGAAGATCGACCGCGACAAGGCCAACCTGCTGGGCGTGCAGATCGGCGACCTGCGCAATGCGCTGTACGACGCCTTCGGCGAGCGCCAGGTCTCCACGATCTACAGCGCGGCCAACAGCTACCTGGTGATCCTCGAGGCGATGGACGCCGACCGCCGCTTCGAGGATAGCCTGTCCAAGATCAACCTGCGCGGCAAGAACGGCGCACTGGTTCCGCTATCGGCGTTCGCCACCGTCACACGCACGGTCGGCCCGACGGCTGTCAATCACCAGGGCCAGTTGCAGGCGATCACCATCGCGTTCAACCTGGCGCCCGACACGCCGCTGGGCGTCGCCACCAAGAAGATCGATGAGTTTTCGGCCTCTCTGAACATGCCTGCCTCGATCATCACCAGCTATGGCGGCGATGCGGCGGTGTTCCAGGATTCGCAATCCAGCCAGGCCATCCTGCTGATCATGGCGGTGCTGGTCATTTATGTGCTGCTGGGCGTGCTGTACGAGAGCTACATCCACCCGCTCACCATTCTGGCGGGGCTGCCGTCGGCGGCTGTCGGCGCGCTGCTGGCGCTCAAGCTGTTCGGTTTCGACCTGACCCTGATCGCCACCATCGGCATCCTGATGCTGATCGGCATCGTCAAAAAGAACGCGATCATGATGATCGACTTCGCGCTGGACGCGCAGCGCAACAAGGGTATGACGCCCGTCGAAGCGATCCGCGAAGCCTGCCGCTTGCGGTTCCGCCCGATCCTGATGACCACGATGGCTGCATTGATGGGTGCGCTGCCGATGGCGTTCGGGCTCGGCGCGGGGGCCGAACTGCGCCAGCCGCTGGGCCTGGCCGTGGCCGGCGGGCTGATCTTCTCGCAGGTGATCACGCTGTACATCACGCCTGCGATTTACCTGGCGCTCGACCGCTTCAGCGGAACCGGGCCGGTGCAAGACCTCTCGGCCGTGGCACATCACCACGGCGAGCTGATCGCGAAATAGCGCGATCGCTGGGTTGGCGCGTTGCCGCGCCAACCCAGACCCCGATTTATTTCTTCGCGGCCTTGATGTCGGCCTGGGCCTTGGCGTGATCGGCCTTCGCCTGCTTCATGCAGGCTTTCTCTTCGGCGCCCTTCATCGGCTTGCAAGCCTTCTTGGCGGCTTTGTAATCCGCGTCGGCCTGCTTCTTCATCGCCTTGGTGTCGGACTTGGCCATCGGCGCGCCGCTGGATGGCGCAGTGGTGGTCGCCGGCGAGCTGCCCGTCGCGGGCGCGGGGCCCGAAGCGGCGCCCGTGGACGGCTGTGCGAAGCTCGCGGTGGTGAAGGCTAGGCACAGCGCGGCCGTGGACAAAGCGAGGAGGGTTTTTTTCATGGATGAGGCTCCAGGTTGTAGGCAGCCGGAGAGTCGGCTTGTTAATCAACGTCGAAGCGGCATGCCCGGTTTGTAGGACAAATTCCACAAATCGAATTAGATGGCGCCCTCGAACATCATCACGTCCACCACATCGCCGGCAGCGACATTTTCCTGCGCATGGCCGAGCACGATCAAGCCATTCGCTTGCACCATCGAGCTCAGCACGCCCGAACCCTGATTGCCGGTGATCCGCACATCCAGCGAACCATCTGCTGCGCGCGTGACGACACCGCGCTGGTATTCGGTGCGGCCCGACTTCTTGCGGATGGCGTCGGCGCTGCGCGCCTTCAGCAGCGGCGGTTGGGCTTGCGTGCTCCCCATCATTCGAAGCAGTGCCGGCCGCACGAACGCCAGAAACGTGACCATCACCGCCACCGGGTTGCCGGGCAAGCCGAACAGCACCGATGAGCCGATGCGCCCGACGGCCATCGGACGCCCGGGACGCATCGCAATTTTCCAGAACGCCACGTCGCCCAGCTTCTTCATCATGGCTTTGGTGTAGTCGGCCTCGCCGACGCTCACGCCGCCGCTGGTGATGATGGCGTCGGCTTGCGCCGCTGCCTGCTGGAACGCCGCTTCGAGCGCGGGCGGATCGTCGCGCACCACGCCCAGGTCGATGAATTCGCAGTCCAGCCGCTGGACCAAGCCATGGACCGTGTAGCGGTTGCTGTCGTAAACGGCGCCTTCGCGTGGCGCTTCGCCCAGGCTGAGGATCTCGTCGCCGGTGGAGAAGTAGGCGACGCGCAAGCGGCGATGCACCTGCACCGTGGACAGTCCCAGGCTGGCGAGCAGCCCGCAGGCCGCCGGCGTGAGTCGCGTGCCCCGCTGGAGCGCGGGCTCGCCCTCGAGCAAATCCTCGCCTTTCATTCGGCGGTTGTCCCCCGGCTTCAGCAGCTTCGAGGGAAACGAAATGCGCGGCGCACCCGCGTCGCCAGCGGCTTGGCTGGCAACGAATTCCTGCGGAACCACGGTGTCCAGGCCCTGCGGCATGATGGCCCCGGTCATGATCTTCACGCACTGCGCAGGGCCCACGCTTCCCTGCCAAGCCTTGCCCGCCAGAGCGGTCCCTGCGACTTCCAGCATGACGGTCTCGCTGGCTGCGAGCAGCGCGCCATCGAAGGCGTAGCCATCCATGGCCGAGTTGTCGTGCGGCGGCACGCTGATGGGAGAGACGACGTCTTGCGCCAGCACCCGGCCAAGCGCTTCGAAGAGGGTCACCGTGTCCTGTTCGCGCACCGGCTCGACCAGCCGCGCCAGGAAATCGCTGACTGCGCCCGCACTGAGCGCCTGCGGATCGTAGCCTTGCAGCTGCGCCGCGATCTCCTGCAGGCTCTTCATTTCGACTGTTCGAGCTGGTGCAGCTCGGCGAGCGTGTTGGCGTTGAAGAAGGCGCGAGGCTCGTCGCCGGGCTGATCGAAAGTTGCGACGACGGTGTTGTGCTGCGCCGTCCACGCGTCGATCTTGCGCCCGCCCGATTGCGTGAACTTCACCAGGCTTTCCATCAGCTCCACCCGCATCAGGCAAAACACCGGTTG
>JAQGMT010000356.1 GCA_028292185.1 Ramlibacter sp.
CGTCGTAAGCCGACCCGAGAAACGCAAAGGGAGCAATCAAGGCCCCTGCGCTGATGCCGGTGACGACCTTGAACTCGGGGCGGCTTCCCTGGGCGGTCCATCCGGCCAGAAGGCCGGCCGCAAAAGCGCCACTGTCCCCGCCGCCTGAAATGGCCAGCACATGTGCGGGGGGCAGAGGCTCCGTCGGCTTTCCTGCCCGCGCCAAGGCGTCCCGTTCCCGCCTCTCGTCCTCGATGGCGCTATGGATGAAGGGCGCAAGGTCGATGTCCACCCAATAGCGCGAATCCGGGATGCCCGGCGTCACCGCCTGGGCGGTCAGTGACGCCGGCACCGGCTCCAGGCGCGCGATCGAACCGCATGCCTGCAGCGACAGGGCCGCGACCAGCACAATGGCAATTCGCAGAGGTGATCTCACGGCCGCAACCAGCATCCCTTGGATAGATCGGAGATCATAGCCACGTCTCAACCGAGGTACTGGAGCAATGATGGTCGACCTGAACTACGTCGCGCTGTTTGTTCAAGTGGTGCGCGCCGGAAGCTTCGCCTTGGCCGCCAGACGCGCCGGCATTCCGGCCAATACGGCAAGCCGCCGCATTCAGCAGCTTGAGCAGGAACTTGGACTGCGGCTGTTGCACCGCTCGACGCGGCGCCTCACGCTGACGGACGCCGGAGAAGCCTTCTACGCCCGTTGCGCCGACCAGGTGGAGACGCTGGCGGAAGCGGCACAGGAACTGGCCGAGGGCAGCCAGTCGCCCAGTGGCAAGGTCCGCGTGGCCGCCGCAGCGGACTTCTTCAACTGGTTTCAGCTGGATTGGGTCAAGGAATTCCTGGCGGCTCATCCCAAGGTCCGGCTGGAGTTCGTCCTCAGCGACTCTCGATCGGACCTGGTCGGCGAGAGCATCGACGTTGCCATTCGCGCGGGCAAGGTGACCGAGCCCACCTTGGTCGCGCGCCGGATCGGCAGCAGCCGAACATCGCTGGTGGCCAGTCCGGCCTACCTGGTCGCTCGGGGGACGCCGGCGACGCTCGCGGAACTGTCCGCACATGACTGCATCGCGATGCCGGGGGTATCGGGCCGCACCTTGTGGCGTCTGGAGAGCCGGCAAGGCGTGGTCGAGGCGAACGTCACCGGGCGCTTTTACGCCAACTCGGCGCAAGTCCTCGTGAAGGCCGCGCTGGCGGGTTTGGGAATCGCGCTGCTGCCGGACATCATGACCTCGCATCATGTTCGCGCCGGCGAGTTGACAGAAGTGCTCACCGGCCTGGGCGGAACAAGCTTCGATGTGTATCTGGTCTACCTGAGCCGCCGTCAATTGCCGCGTGCAGTCAGCGCGTTTATCGAGTTTGCGATGACCAGAATGGTCGCGGAAGGATTGGTTGGACCGCATGCCATTGCGCCACGTGTGGACGAGTGAAATCCATACAGGCCGGCTAGTGCGAGGGAGGTTGCCTGCGTAGCATGAACCCCTATTCAACTACGACCCCGACCTTCGCCGTCGCGCGTACAGGGGCACCCCTATGAACGCCGTGAAATCTCCGCTTTCCGCTTTGACGAGTTCAACACCCCTTGCGCGTGCCATCGTTCGCCGCACTCGGGGCCATCCGCATGGCCCGGTCACGCGCTTGATGAGTCCGTCCGATCTGGGCGAGTTGCTGCGCCCCTTCGTCTTCCTGGACCACTTCGACACCCCCCGTCCTGCAGCGGGAGGGTTCGGCTTGCACCCTCACTCCGGCATTGCAACCGTCACGTGGATCATGGAGGGCAACGTGGCGTACGAGGACACCACCGGCGAAAGAGGAATGGTTCCTGAAGGTGGCCTCGAATGGATGAGAGCGGGCGGCGGCGTCTGGCACGGCGGTAGTTTTGGCGACGCCCCTCGCGTTCGCGGTTTCCAGCTGTGGATCGCCTTGCCGCCCGAGCTCGAACTCGGGCCGGCGCAGAGTGTCTACCTGGGGCCGGACTCGATCCGGCATGACGGCCCGGTGAGTGTGCTGCTGGGCGCACACGGCCAGGCGACCGGCGAGATTCCTGCTCCGTCGCCTCTCAACTATCTGTCGGTGTCGCTCAAGGCCGGCGAACAGTGGACCTATTCGCCGCCCGCCGGCCACACCGTCGCTTGGACGGCCGTGAGCCGGGGAAGCCTGGATTCGCCCGAAGGGTTGCAAGCAGGTGAGCTGGCAGCCTTTGCGGAGTCGAACGAGCCCATCGCCTTTCATGCGCGCACCGACGCCGAGTTTGTTCTGGGCTCGGCAGTGAAGCATCCTCATGACCTGGCGTTGGGCTATTACTCCGTGCACACGAACGCTGATGCTTTGCGCGAGGGCGAGTCGCGCATTCAACAAATCGCCAGGCGCCTGCGCACTGAGGGGCGCTTGGTCTGACCGCGGTACACGACCACGCCAGACCACCGCGGCGCTCGCGTCGCGGGCGGCCGCCCACTAGCTCGTGTCGGGAAAGTGGAGTTGCCGCCGGCTCGCGAAGTGGCGTTCTGCGCCGGTGATGGGGTCGCGAAACGCAATGCTTTCGGCCAGCAGCCGCAGCGGGTTGTCTGGCTCGTCGCCGCCCGCGCCCAGCAGCTTCGGGTAGATGCGGTCACCCAGGATCGGCAGGCCCAGGGCGGCCATGTGCACGCGCAACTGGTGGCGCTTGCCGGTGGCCGGGCGCAGGCGATAGCGCGACCAGCAGCCCCGCGTTTCCATCAGCTCGATCTCGGTTTGCGCGTTGGGCTGCGCTCCTGGCGCCGCTTCGGCTTCGCGCATTTGCATGAAGTGATCGCTCGTCACAAGGTGGCTGGCGCGGGTCAGCGGGAATTGCATGCGCGCGTCGGCGGGCGCGATGGCTTGATAGTGTTTGACCACCTTGCGGCCGGCGAAGAGCGCCTGGTAGCCCGAGCAGAGGGAAGGCTGCTTGGCGAACAGCACCACGCCGGCGGTCTCCCGGTCGATGCGGTGTAAGGGCGTGAGTTGCGGCAGGCCGAGCTGACGGCGCAAGCGGATCAGCAGTGTTTCCTGCAGGTACTGGCCCGACGGCGTCACCGGCAGGAAGTGCGGCTTGTCGGCCGCGACCAGCAGTTCGTCCTCGAACAACACGCTGGCCTGCGCGGCGTTGGGCGCCTCGTGGGGCACCGTGCGGTAGTAATAGAGCTTTCCGTGCGGCGCGTAGGCTTGCAGCGCGGAGACCACCCGGCCCGCGGCGTCGACCACGTCGCCCGCTTCGATGCGGCGGGTCCAGTCGCTCGCGGAGATCGCCGGGAATCTTTCAACCAGGAACTCGAGCACGCAGGCCCAGGGGCCGGCCGGCAGTGACACCTGGCTGGCCCCGACACCGTCGCGCACGGGTAGCACGGCTAGTCCGCGGCCAGCCGCCGGGCACGCTGCAGCCGCCACTGCCCGTCCGGCTCGGCCTGGTACACGTCTTCCAGCGTGGTGGCTGTTTCCTGCAGGCGCGTGTCGAGCGCCACGCGGTTATCGAAGACGAAGCATTCGCCCTTCCAGTCGCGCTGCGCGTCGGGTACTTGTTGAAAGTAGTTGAGGATGCCGCCCTGCAGCTGGTACACCGGCAAGTCCAGGTCGCGCATCCAGGAGCTGGTCTTCTCGCAGCGAATGCCGCCGGTGCAATACATCGCCACGCGCTTGCCCTGGGCCTTCCACTTTGCGGCGTGGGTGCGCACGTAATCGGGAAAGTCGCGAAAGTTCGTCACCTGCGGATCGATCGCGCCCTCGAAGTGGCCGAGCCGGTATTCGAAGCTGTTGCGGTTGTCCAGCAGCACCACGTCGGGGTCCTTGATCAACTCTCGCCAATCCAGCGGGCTGACGTCGATGCCGGTCTGGCGCGCGTCGACACCCTCGACGCCGAGCGGCACGATCTCTTTCTTGACGCGCACCTTCAGCTTGCCGAAAGGCCTGGTGCTGCACGCGCTGCGTTTGAAGGCGATGCCGGTAAATGCGCTGCGGAATCCGGGCTCGTGCTGCAAGGCCTGTTCGAAGCCGCTCACTACGGCCGCGCAACCAGCCAGCATGCCGTTGATGCCTTCGCTGGCCAGCAGGATGCTGCCGGCCAGCCCGTCCATGGACGGCCGCGACAGCAACTCGCGCAGCACCGCAGCCACCTGTTCCGGCTGCGCCAGTGGCGTGAATCGGTAGAAGGCGGTGTGAACGAGGGGACTGATCGCGGGGCGGGGCAAGGCCATGGGTCCATTTTCCCATGCCTCGCCAAGCGCAGCCGGAGACAGCCACGGCGACAATGCGTCCCATGGCCCAAGGCAAGCGCATCTCTGCAGACATCGCCGGCGACGCCCTGCGGGCCATCAAGGACATGGGCATCGCGGCCAGGCTGGCCCGCACGGCCGCAGGGGAAGGCCAAGCCGCCGCGGCCACCCGCCTGGGCGTGCACGTTCAGACCATCGCCCGAATCGAGTCAGGCGAGCCTGGCGTCGCGATCGTGCATGTGCTGGGCATGCTGGCGCTCTATGGCATCACTGCCTATTTGCAGAAGCCCGATGGCGGGCCGCCTGCGTCGTGAAACCCCTGCGCTCCTGCTTATACTGATGCCGCTCGTCTGCATTTGTTGGCGTTCTACCTGCTGATGATTCCTTTCGTGCTGCTCACGCACGCCTGCGCCGTGGCCGCCGAAGAGCTCCAAAGCTGAGATGCAATTCCATCTGAATGGCTTCAGGCCTGGCGATCCTCATGTGGCGGAAGCCTCCGCCCAAGCGACCGCCCGCGCCGATTCCCTGCCAACGCAAGTCGATGTGCTGATCGTCGGCTGCGGACCGGCGGGCCTGACGCTGGCGGCGCAGCTGGCTGGGTTTGCGGATATCCGCTGCTGCATCGTGGAGCAGAAGGACGGTCCTTTGCAGCTGGGCCAGGCCGACGGCATTGCCTGCCGCACCATGGAGATGTTCGAGGCCTTCGATTTCAGCGAGCGCGTGCTCCAGGAGGCGTGCTGGATCAACGAAACCACTTTCTGGAAACCGGACGAGAAGAAGCCCGGCCAGATCGTGCGCCACGGCCGCGTGCAGGACACCGAGGACGACCTGTCGGAGTTCCCCCATGTCGTGCTGAACCAGGCGCGGGTGCATGACTTCTATCTGGGCCTGATGCGCAATTCGCCCAGCCGCCTGGAGCCGCACTATTCCCGGCGCTTCGTCGATCTGGCCGTTGACGCCGGCGCCGTCGATTACCCGGTCACGGTGCGCGTCGAGCGAACCGACCCGGCCCATGCCGGCCAGATTGAAACCGTGAAGGCGCGTTATGTGGTGGGCTGTGACGGCGCGCGCAGCGCGGTGCGCAAGTCCATCGGCCGGGAGCTGACCGGCGATTCGGCCAACCACGCCTGGGGCGTGATGGACCTGCTCGCCGTCACCGACTTCCCCGACATCCGCTACAAGTCGGCCGTGCAGTCCGCCCACGGCAACCTGCTGGTGATTCCGCGCGAGGGCGGGTACCTGGCGCGCCTGTACGTTGAAATGGACAAGCTCGGTGAACAGGAGCGGGTCGCGCAACGCGGCATCACCATCGAGCAGCTGATCGCCACGGCGCAGCGCATCCTGCATCCCTACACGCTGGATGTGAAGGAGGTGCCGTGGTGGTCGGTGTACGAGATCGGCCAGCGCATTTGCGACAAGTACGACGACGTGCCCGCGCCGGAGATCGGCGCGCGCGTGCCGCGCGTGTTCATCGCCGGCGATGCCTGCCATACCCACAGCCCGAAGGCCGGCCAGGGCATGAATTTCTCGATGCAGGACACCTTCAATCTCGGCTGGAAACTCGCGGCGGTCCTACGCAAGCAGTGCGCGCCTGAATTGCTGCACAGCTATTCGAACGAGCGCCAGGTGGTCGCGCAGGAGCTGATCGACTTCGACCGTGAGTGGGCCCAGATGTTCAGCGACCGGCCCAAGCAAGGCGGTGAGGGGCCATCGCAAGGGGTGGACCCGAAAGAGTTCCAGCAGTATTTCGAGCGGCACGGCCGCTTCACCGCCGGCATGGGCACGC
>JAQGMT010000361.1 GCA_028292185.1 Ramlibacter sp.
CCGGCAATCGCGTCGCCGCTTCCCGGATGCGCGTCCAGGTCTTGCGCAGGTAGGCTATGTCCTCGGCCAGTTCGGCATCGGTGGCGTCCTCGCCGTTGGTGCGCAGGATGAAACCGCCGCCGTCACCACCCACCAAGGCCTGCAAACGCGAGCGCAGCGCGTCGCGCTGGTCGGGCGGAATTTTCTGCGACACGCCGAGATGATCGTCCTGCGGCAGGAAGACCAGCAGGCGCCCGGCGATGCTGATCTGCGTGGACAAGCGCGCACCCTTCGTGCCGATCGGGTCCTTGATCACCTGCACCATCAAGGACTGGCCTTCGAACACCTGCTTCTCGATGGGGACTTGCGGCTGGCCGTTGCGCACGAACCCCGGCGGCTCGCCCTCCGGCTGGCGGTGCCACACATCGGCCACATGAAGGAACGCGGCGCGCTCCAGCCCGATGTCGATGAAGGCCGACTGCATGCCGGGCAAAACGCGCGCCACCTTGCCCAGGTACACGTTGCCCACCAGGCCGCGTTCGAGCGTGCGCTCCACGTGCAGTTCCTGCACGGCCCCGTTCTCGACGATCGCCACGCGGGTTTCCTGCGGCGCCCAGTTGATCAGGATGTCCTGCTGCATTTCCTTCTTCACGCCTCGAAGCCGAATGCGCGCAGGAGTTGCGCCGTCTCGTGCATCGGCAAACCCATGATGCCAGAGTAGCTGCCGCTGATGTGCGAAATAAATGCAGCCGCCCGGCCCTGCACCGCGTACGCGCCGGCCTTGCCCATGGGCTCGCCGCTGGCGACGTAAGCCTTAATCTGCGCCGGCGTGAGCGCCGCGAACGTCACACGCGAATCGCTCAAGGCCTGCTGCCGCTTGCGCGCCGACTGAACCGCCACCGCCGTGAGCACGCGGTGCGTGCTGCCGGAGAGGTCACGCAGCATCCGCGCGGCAGCGCGATCGTCCTGCGGCTTGCCGTAAATGACGCGTCCAAGTGCCACGGTGGTGTCCGAGCACAACACGGGCGCGGGCGGCAGCCCCCGGCGCCTGAGGCGATCCAATGCGGCGTCGAGCTTCAGCGCTGTCACTCGTTGCACATAGCGCGCCGGTGCCTCGCCCGAATTGACGGCTTCGAGCGCCTCGCTGTCTTCGCCCGAATCGGGCAGCAGCAACTCGTACTTCACTCCCAGCTGCTCCAGCAGTTGCCGCCGCCGGGGACTTTGCGAAGCAAGATAAATGAACGCGGGCTTCATTCGCGATGATAGGGGTGGTTGGCGTTGATGGACCAGGCGCGATACAGCTGTTCCACCAGTAGCACCCGCACCATCGCATGCGGCAAGGTCAGATCGGACAGGCGCATGCGCTCGTGCGCCGCTCGTTTGAACTCCGGCGCGAGGCCGTCCGGCCCGCCGATCACCAGCGCCACGTCGCCGCCTTGCATCTGCCAGGCCTTCAGCCGCGCCGCGAGGGCCACGGTGGTGAGCCCCGTGCCGCGCTCATCCAGCGCCACCACGTGCGTGCCCTTGGGAATGGCGTTCTCTATACGGTGCCGCTCAGCGGCAAGCAGCACATCGACCGTCTTGGACGCGCGCGGCTCGGTCTTCACCGCCTTGAGTTCGACGCGCAGTTCGGGGGGAAAACGCTTGGCGTAGTCGTCCCAGGCAGCCTGGGCCCAGTCGGGCACGCGCAGGCCGACCGCCACGACCAGGAGCTTCATGCAGCGCTATCGGGAAGGCCGCTTGCTCGCCGTCTTGCGCGGCGGGCTGGATTTCTTGGCGGGCGCTTTTTTCGCAGGCGCCTTGCTCGCCGGTTTTTTGACAGGCGCCCCGCCTGCCTCTCTTTTCGCAGTTGCCTTTGCTGCGGTCTTCGCAGTTGCCTTGCCTGGTGCCTTCTTCGCGGCTGTCTTTTTCCCCGGCGTCTTCGCTGCCGCCGGTTTACGGTCATCGGGCTGCGGGCCGGCCGGCTTGGGTGAACCGAACTTCAGCCGCACCGGCTTGTCGCCCCAGATTTCCTCGAGATGATAGTACTGCCGAATGGCCGGCTGCATGATGTGTGCGACGGCCGCGCCGCAATCCACGATGATCCACTCGCCGTTTTCCTCGCCTTCGGTGCGCGGCTTGGGAAAGCCCGCCTCGCGCACCGCGTCGCGAACGCTCGCGGCCAGGGCCTTGGTCTGCCGGTTGGAAGTACCCGACGCAACGATCACGCGCTCGAACAGCGGCGACAGGTGCTCGGTATTGAAGACGATGATGTCATGCGCCTTGACGTCTTCCAATCCATCGACGATGGCTCTTTGCAGGCGTTGGGTGTCTTTTCTTGCGGCGGTTTCTTGGGTCATCAGGTGGATTGATAAAGGCGATGGGTTTCAATATAACTTGCAATGCCGGGGGGGACCAGATGGGCGATGGCTTCGCCGTGGGTCACGCGCCCGCGCACCTCGGTCGCGCTTTCGGGCATGCTCGGCAGCCGCAGCAGCCGCAACTCCGCTTGCGCGGGCAGGCCCGAGGGCCCGCCGGCCGGCAGCTGCGGCAGTGGCCGCTCGGCCACGCAGATGATCGCCAGCTGCAGGATCGCTTCCCACTCGCGCCAGCGGGTCAGCGCCACGGCCTGGTCCTCGCCCATCACCAGGAACAGCTGGGCGGCGGGCTGCTCGGCCTTCAATTCCCGCAAGGTGTCGATGGTGTACGTCGGCCCGGGACGGCGCAGTTCGCGATCGTCGATCACGGTTCGCGGCAACTCGCCGAATGCGAGTTGGGCCAGCGCCAGGCGATGCTCGGGCGCGGTGAGCGGGCCCGACCGGTGCCAGGCCTGCCCGGTAGGAAAGATGCGCAACTGGTCGAGGCGCAGCTGCTCGACGGCGGCTTGCGCGAGCGCCACATGGGCCACGTGCGGCGGGTCGAAGGCACCGCCGAAGACGCCGAGGCGCGTGGTGGCGCCTGGCTTCAAATCCAATCCTTTCGGACCAGAAACTTCCTGTAAAGGTCGTCCTCCGGCGAGCCGGGAAGCGGTGTCCGGTTGTATGCCCAGCTCGCCAGCGGCGGCATGGACATCAGGATCGACTCGGTGCGCCCGCCGGACTGCAGCCCGAAATGTGTGCCGCGGTCCCACACCAGGTTGAATTCGACGTAGCGGCCGCGCCGGTACAACTGGAATTCGCGCTCATGCTCGCCGTAGCAAATGTCCTTGCGGATGTTCAGGATCGGCAGGTAAGCGTGCAGGAAGGCATCGCCGACCGATTGCATCAGGGCGAAGCTGTTGGCGAAGCCGCCTTCGGCGAAGTCGTCGAAGAAGATGCCGCCGATGCCGCGTTGCTCGTCGCGGTGCTTCAGGTAGAAATACTCGTCGCACCACTTCTTGAAGCGCGGGTACTGGTCCGCTCCGAACGGCCCGAGCGCCTTCTTGCACACGCCGTGGAAATGAACCGCGTCTTGCTCGAAGCCGTAATAAGGCGTCAGGTCCATGCCACCGCCGAACCAGGAGACCGGCTCGCCGTGCTGGGGCTTCGCCGAGATCATCCGCACGTTCATGTGCACGGTGGGCACGTAGGGATTGCGAGGATGGAACACCAGCGAAACGCCGAGCGCCTCGAACGACGCGCCGGCCAGGTCCGGCCGGCTCTGCGTCGCTGACGGCGGCAGGCGCTCGCCGGCGACGTGCGAGAACCCGCAGCCCGCGCGCTCAAACACCTTGCCGCCTTCCAGGATCATCGTCAGGCCCTCACCCTGCAAGGGCTCGTCCGGCGCCTTCTTCCACCGGTCCGTCACGAACGCGCCGCCGTCCACCTGCGTGCACGCCGTGGTGATTTCCTTCTGGAGCTTCAGCAGGTAGGCGCGGACCGTCTCGATCTGGTTCATGGCGGGTCAGCCGCGCGCGGGGGCATGCCCCGCGTCGTGCAAGGCGCGGTGCCCGATGTCGCGGCGGTATTGCGCGCCCTCGAAATGGATGCCTGCGGCGATCTCGTACGCGCGCTGCTGCGCCGCCCTGACGGTGTCCGCGAGCACGGTGACGCACAACACCCGGCCGCCGGTGGTGACCGCGCCGCCGTCCTGCTGCGCGGTGCCGGCGTGAAAGACCATCGCGTCTTCCTTCGCAGGCGGCAAGCCGCTGATCGGGTCGCCCTTGCGCGGGCTGAGCGGATAGCCGCCGGCCGCCATGACGACGCCCAACGCGGTGCGATGGTCCCATTGAAGTTCGATGCGGTCCAGGCCGCCGGAAGTCGCCGCCATCATCACGTCGAACAGATCCGACTTCAGCCGCATCATGATCGGCTGGGTCTCCGGATCGCCCATGCGGCAGTTGAACTCGAGCGTCTTCACGGCGCCCTGCGCGCCGATCATCAGGCCCGCATAGAGAAAGCCGGTGTAGGGAATGCCGTCGCGCTCCATGCCCTTGATCGTGGGCAGGATGATTTCGCGCATGGCGCGGGCATGCACTTCGGGCGTGACCACCGGCGCCGGCGAATACGCGCCCATCCCGCCGGTGTTCGGGCCGCGGTCGCCGTCCAGCAGCCGCTTGTGGTCCTGCGACGTGGCCAAGGCCGTGACGTTCTTGCCGTCGCACAGCACGATGAAACTGGCTTCCTCGCCCTGCAGGAATTCCTCGATCACGACGCGCGCCCCGCCTTCGTTGTGCGTGACGCCCAGCCGGTTGTCCAGCAACATGAAGTCGATGGCTTCGTGCGCTTCCTGGGTGGACATCGCCACGACGACACCCTTGCCGGCCGCAAGGCCGTCGGCCTTCACCACGATGGGCGCGCCCTTGAGGTCCACATAAGCATGTGCCGCCGCGGGATCGGCGAAGGTCTCGTATTCGGCCGTGGGGATGCGGTGGCGCCGCATGAAGGCTTTCGAGAAGGCCTTCGAGCTTTCCAGCTGCGCGGCAGCCTGTGTCGGACCGAACACGCGCAAGCCATGCGCCCGGAATTCATCGACCGCGCCGGCCGCGAGCGGCCCTTCCGGACCCACCACCGTCAGCGCGATCTTCATCTTCTGCGCCCATGCGCGCAGCGCCGGGATGTCGTTGACCGGCACGTTCTCCAACCGCCTGTCGAGCGCTGTGCCGCCATTGCCCGGCGCGACATAGACCGCCTGCACCTTGGGCGACTGCGCCAGCTTCCAGGCCAGTGCGTGCTCCCGCCCTCCCCCGCCGATCACGAGCACCTTCATTCGTTGATCTCGGCATTGTGGAACACGTCCTGCACGTCGTCGAGGTCTTCGAGGATGTCGAGCAGCCTCTGCATCTTGGCGGCGTCCTCGCCCACGAGCTCGATGGTGTTTTCCGGGCGCATCGTGATTTCGGCGACTTCGGGCTTGAGCCCCGCCGCTTCCAAGGTGTTCTTCACGGCCTCGAACTGCGCGTAGGCGGTCAACACCTCGATCGCGCCATCGTCGTCGGCGATCACGTCCTCGGCGCCGGCTTCCAGGGCCACCTCCATCACCTTGTCCTCACTGGTACCCGGTGCGAATACAAGCTGGCCGACATGTTTGAACTGGAAGGCCACGGAGCCCGCGGTACCCATGCTGCCGCCGTACTTGCTGAACGCGTGCCGCACTTCGGCCACCGTGCGCACCTTGTTGTCGGTCATCGTGTCGACGATGATCGCCGCCCCGCCGATGCCGTAGCCCTCGTAGCGGATTTCCTCGTACTGCACGCCCTCGAGGTTGCCGGTGGCCTTGTCGATGTTGCGCTTGATGGTGTCGGCCGGCATGTTCGCCGCCTTGGCCTTTTCCACGGCGAGGCGCAGGCGCGGATTGGCCGAGAGATCGCCGCCGCCCTGGCGGGCGGCGACCATGATCTCGCGGATGACGCGGGTCCAGACCTTGCCGCGTTTCTCATCCTGCCGCCCCTTTCGGTGCTGGATATTCGCCCATTTGCTGTGTCCGGCCACTTTCGGTTCCTTGTCTAATCAGTTGAGGACAGAGCAAAATGGCTGCGCCATCTTGGTCTGTCCCGCAAGTTTCAGGCTGGTTGAGGACAGAGCAAAATGACCATCCCATTCTTGGTCTGTCCCGCAAAATCGCAAGCCTGCCCTCTCATTTTACTTTTCTACCCATGGCCGAACCTTTACTGATCGCAAAGAACGCGCAAACCGAGTGCGTGCTGCTGCCCGGCCT
>JAQGMT010000363.1 GCA_028292185.1 Ramlibacter sp.
AGCAGCTGGTGAGCGAACTGCAGGACGACTGGAAGCCCGAAGCTTTCCACGACGAGTTCCGCGAAAAGCTGGAGCAGGTGGTGCAGGAGAAAGTCAAGGCCGGCCAGGGCGAGCACATCGTCAAGCCCCTGGAAGGCGAGGAAGTCAAGACCAGCGCCGACATCATCGACCTCACCGAGCTCTTGCGGCGCAGCTTGCGCAAGGGCGGCGGCAAGAGCGCCGATGACGAGGCGGAGAACGAAGCGGCTGCCAAGTCGTCGCGGCGCAAGGCCGCCAATGACGAAGAAGCGCCCGCGCGGCCGCGGCGCGCCGCGGCGAACAAAGCGACCGCTCGGGCGAGTACCAGCGTGAAGCCGAAGCCCCGCAAAAAAGCCGCTTAGGGAAGATGTCCGCTGTGGGACCCATGGTGAAAACTGGGCTGGCGTTCGCCGCGAGTGGCTTGCTCACGTACTTCGTCGGCGACTCGTTGCTGCGGCGCCGGCAAGCCCTGCTGCACGACGACTCGCACCTGCGCGAGCGAGTGCGCAAGCGGGTGGCCGAACTGGTGAGCTACCCGGACGCCATCGATGTGCAGGTGGAGGGCCACCTGATTCGGGTGTCCGGCCGCGTGTTGGCCACCGAGCTCGATGGGCTGCTGTCTCAGCTGACCCAAGTTCCGCGCGTCTACCGGGTGTACAACACGCTCGTTCCGGTGAAAGATGCCAGCGGATTGCGGCAGCGGGCCGCAGCCTGAGCAGCCAAGAGTGGCTGAGGCCGGGCATGTGGATTGCCTCCATAGCATGCGCATATCGCGTTTCAAAAACGAGGAATCACATGCTTATGAAACCATCTATCCGTCCCGCCGCATGTGTCGCGGTCACTCTCGCAGCCGTGCTCGCGGCCGGCTGCCAGTCGACTGGTCGCACATCGAACACGTCCAGCACCGGCGCCTCCACGGGCAGCCTGGCCAAGGAAGGCGCGTCTCCGGGTGACACCATGAACAACAACACGACCCGCAGCGGCGGCATGGGCGCCTCGGGCAGTGGCACCGCAGGCAGCACAAGCGGCGGCAGCACCAGCAGCGACAACCTGAGCAACGGCCCGCGCAGCACCAGCAGCACTGGCGCCACGGCAGGCAGCACCTCGGCCACGCCGAACGCCGGCACCGGCTCGAGCACCGATAGCGGCAGAGCGGCCGACAAATAAGGTTGAAACAGCGCGCCGCCGCGCGCTGTCCAGCAAGCCGTTCGGCAATTTTGACCGCCGCGGCGTTGCCGTGGCGGTCGCAAACCCGGGCGCCTGTCGTGCCCGGGTTGGAGCTTAGTTCGGGCTTTCGACGCGCTGGTGGCGCTTCTTGCCGGCGGCGCGTGCCTCTTCACTGCTGAACTGGTGGGCGCGTCCGGAGGCATGGGCGGCGCGGCCGCCCATTCCAGCGATCTCTTTCTTCTTTTCCGGCGACATCGCGGCGAATCCGCGCAAGCGGCGCTGTTGTTGTTGCAGGTCTTGGGCGGGCGTGTTGTCTTGCATGGCGTTCTCCGTGTTGACGAGCCGCCATATTTCTACAAGCTCAGCCACTGGCGTGTAGGACAGCACCTCGCACCTGTGTCGAAAAGACGCTCAAGCTGAGCCGGCCGCCGGTGGGACGTGGCCCGGATAGAGCGCCCCGAGCGCACGCCGCGCGACGGCTTCGAGCTCGCGTCCCAGGTGCAGCGTGAGCTTTCCCGTGTCCGGCTGCGAGCGCGCGGCACTCCACAGCGGCGTCAGCACCGGCTCGCCCGCTTCCACCGCCAGCACCACCTGGTTTTTCCAATCGGCTTCGAGCGCCAGGTCGGCAGCGGCCCGGCCGTGGTGGGCGACCGCCAGATACCGCAGCAGCGAAGCCTCCACCATTGCCTTGAGCATCTCGTCGCTCAGCTGCACGGCGCTGTTGCCAGTGGGGGTGGCGCGGTTCTTCCAGGCAGCGGCGATGAAGCCTGCACTGCCGCCGACGAGCGCCCCGAGTGCCGTGGCGGCACCCAAGGTCAAGCCACCCACCAGCAAATCCACCGATGCCCCCATTGCGGCGCCGGTGGCCGCACCGGCCATGCCGGCTTGCGGCTTGTCGACGCTCTGTTGCACGACAAACTTTTCTTGCAGCCGATGCTGCAGCGCCGGCGCCGCCGACTCGTCCACACCGTGCAGTTCGCGCAGCCGCGAGAACATCTGCGCCGCCGAATGGTCGAGGCGCTGGACGACGGCGT
Source organism: Ramlibacter sp. (assembly GCA_028292185.1). Lineage (GTDB taxonomy): Bacteria > Pseudomonadota > Gammaproteobacteria > Burkholderiales > Burkholderiaceae_C > Ramlibacter. The sequence goes on from JAQGMT010000363.1 coordinate 2,220, forward strand.
CCATGGCTTGCTGCCTGGCTTGCGCCTGCGCCTGACGTTCGGAAGGGATCAGGTGCCGCACCGTCAGCGCGCCGCTGCGCACTTCCTCGCTCTGGCGCGCGGCAAAGATCAGGTGCTCCGCGATGGCCGCCATCGAGCGCTGCAGGCGGGTCGCGTTGCGCTGATCCCAGGCGGTGACGATCCGCGCGTAGCCCGCCGCCTTTGGGTTCGGCAAGCGCCGTCCGATGGCGTCGAGCAGCACCCTCTCCTGCACCCAGCAACGGGCGAACGCAGTCAAGGGCAGAACGTCCGCCGCGCCGCGCCCGGACAGCCCGCTTGAAGCCTCGGCGACCAGCATCAATGCCGGCTTGCCCAGCCACTCGAGCAGCGGCGCGGCCGCCGCGACGTCCTCCGGGCCCCTCGCCACATGCAGCACGACATCACTGCTCTCGCGGGCCGCCAGCGCCGGATCGCCGGCCAGTGCCGGGTCGGGGTGCTTGCCCAGCAGCTTGCCGAACATGCGGTCCGGCCAGCCCCGGGAATTCGCGGGCGATGCAGGCAAGGGATTCTGGCCCGGTGAAAGTTCGACCAGGCGCAGCACGTCGTCGTGAACCGATGTGATCAACGTGCGGCCGCCGGCGGGCTCTTGCACCAGCACCTTGAACAAGGCGGCCCGGTCCGCCTCCCGATGCGTGACCACGCACAGCTGCACGCAAGCCGAACTCAGCAAGGACAGCAGGCGTTGGTAATAGGCGTCACCGAGGTCCACCGGAATCCGGCGCGAGACGATCCGTTCGCGCACGTAGGCCACTCCCGCGAGGATCACTCGCGGCACCACCACGACTGCGATGAGCAACGCGATGTACATGTAGACCCAGCGTGCGCCACCGATGGCGCCGCCTCCCTCGGAGAAGCGCAGCGCGGCCACCTCCTGCAGCGTGAACGGCTGGAACGGAAACAGCAGCAGCGCCGGCAGGCGCAGAAAGCTCAGGATCGCGTGTACCTGCGAGTCGCTCAGGAAGGTGCTCTCCCAGCCCACCCGGTACTCCACCACCAGCCCCCGCGCCAACAACGACAGCGCGATGCCGATGGCCCACGCGGCGGCGGCAAGGTGCAGCACGCGCTGCACGCGCAGCAGGTGCAGCGCCTGAGTGGCTCGGTACCAGCTCAACTGGAACTGTGCAGTCGCATTGGCGCGCAGGTTGCCCGCGCGCCGCCGCAAGGCGCGTTCGCCGTCGGTCCAGCGGCCCAGCCCGGCCAGCCAAGGGCGCTTTCCGGAAGAGCGCGGCATGAACAGGCTCGCAAGGATCAGGAGGTAAATGGCGGCGTTCCACGCCACGACGCCCAGCAGGGGCAGGGACACCAGGTCGACCCGATGCGGGTTCGCGATCACGTCCGTGAGTACGCCCAGCAATAGGGCCAACACCGGCGCGCCGACCGCCACCCAACGCTGCCACGTGGGCGGTTCCTGCAGCGAGGCGAGCCCGGGATTGCGCAAGGCCACCGCGGCGATCACCTGCTGCGCGCGCACCTGGAGAAAATGTTCCGGCAGCAGCGGCCGCCCGTCCTGCGCTCCCACGCCTGCGAGCTGGCGCGCCTGCCGGTCGATCTGGTCGCGATCGCCCTGGCTCAGCAGTTTGCCTTCCGCGTCGGCAGTTTCGATGGCTTGCGCCAGCAGCACGCGCCGGGCGGCGGCTTCATCCATGCTCATGCGTGCGCGCTGGGTTCATGGGCCATTATGTTGCCGGGCCCGGGTATCCGGGCAGCAGCACGAGTGCTTCTCCGACGCACGCGGCCGTGCCTTTTCGTGTAGCGTTATTCGGGTGAACCCGCGTCCGCCGGCCCCCATTCTTCTCGTCGACGACGAGCCGGCAAATCTTTTGGCCCTGGAAGCGGTGCTGGAACGATTGAACGAGCCGCTTGTGCGCGCCTCGTCAGGGCCCCAGGCGCTGCGCGAACTGCGTGATCGCGACTTCGCCGCCGTGCTGCTGGACGTGCGCATGCCCCAGATGGGGGGATTCGAAACAGCACGCCTGATCCGGGCGCAGCGGCGCTCGCGCGCGACGCCCATCATCTTCATCACGGCGGACCCATCGGCGGTGTCGATCGAGGAAGCGTACGCCTTGGGCGCGGTCGATTTCCTCGCCAAGCCCCTGATGCCCGAGGTGCTGAAAGGAAAGGTCCGCTTCTTCGTCGAACTGCATCGCAGCAAGAAGGAGCTGGAAGCGGCGGAGCGCCAGGCCGTGCAGGACCGCGCCTTTCTCTCGGCGGTGCTGGAAGCCGTGGAAGACGGCATCATGGCGTGCGGTCCCGGCGGCGAGCTGACGCTGTTCAATCGCGCCACGCGCGAGTTCCACGGCCTGACCCTGCAGTCGCAGGACTCGCACCGCTGGCCGCAGCACTTCGACCTGTACCACCCCGGCGGCTTGAAGCCGCTGACGCGCGAGGAATTGCCGCTGGCGCGCGCGCTGGCGGGCGAGCCGGTGCGCGACCTCGAGGTGGTGATTGCGCCTCCAGGGCGGCGGCCCCGCATCGTCAGCATGAGCGGCCAGCCGCTTTACGACGACGCCGGCCAGAGGCTGGGCGCGGTGGTTTCGATGCACGACATTTCGGCGCTTCACGAAGTGCAGGCTGCGCGTGAGGCGGCTGCCACCGAGCAGGTGCGGCGCGAAGAAGCGGAAATGGCGGCGGCTTTCATCCGGGAGAGCGAAGCGCGGCTGCGCGCGAGCGAAGAGCGGGTGCGGCTGGCCACGGACGCGGCCTGCCTGGGCGTGTGGATGTGCGACGCGGCCACGGGCACGCTCGCTTGGGAAAACGAGCGGCTGTATGAACTGTTCGGGGTCTCTCACGAGGAGGCCCCCACCGATACGCGGCGGCTCCTCGCCGAGTTCATGCATCCCGACGATACCGGTGCATTCGAGCAGGCGGTCCTGTTCACCACCACGACGGGTGAGCGCCTGCGCTTCGAAGGTCGGTTCTTCCGGCATTCCGACAAGGCGTTGCGCTGGATGGAGCTCACCGGCATCCTGCAGCCCGCGGCCGAGGGCACGGCGCCGCGGATCCTCGGCACGGTGGCCGACATCACCGAGCGCAAGCATGCGGAAGACGAGCTTCGGTCCGGCCAGGAACGCTATCGCACGCTGTTCGAATCGATCGACGAAGGCTTCTGCGTGCTGGAGATGCTGCCGGCGGAGACGGGCCAGCCCAGCGACTATCGCTTCGTCGAAATGAACCCGGCATTCGCCAAGCAGACCGGCCTGCATGACGCGCTGGGCAAGACCATACGCGAGCTGATTCCCGACCAGCATCAGCACTGGTTCCAGACTTATGCATCGGTGGCCGCCACCGGAGAGCCGGTGCGCTTCGAGCGCCAGGCGAAGGCGCTGGACCGCTGGTTCGACGTGTACGCCACGCGCGTGGGCGGGCCGGGCAGCCGGCGCGTCGCCGTGCTGTTCAACGACATCACCGAACGCAAGCGCACCGAGGAGAACCTGCGGCGGCTGGCCGGCGAACTGGCCGAGACCGACCGGCGCAAGACCGAGTTCCTCGCCACCCTCGCGCACGAGTTGCGCAACCCTTTGGCGCCGCTCACCAACGGGCTGCAGCTGATGCGCATCGCCAGCGACAACCACCCGGCGCAGGACAGGGCGCGCGACATGATGGAGCGGCAGCTGCGCCACCTGGTCCACCTGGTCGACGACCTGCTGGACATCGCGCGCATTTCAAGCGGCAAGGTCGAACTCAAGAAAGAGCGCGTGAGCTTGAAGAGCGTGCTGGTGAGCGCCGTCGAGACCAGCACGCCGCTGCTCAATACCGGCGGCCACAAGCTCGAAGTGACCTTGCCCGACGAGTCGGTGCAGTTGTACGCGGACGCGACCCGCCTCGCGCAGGTGGTGAGCAATCTGCTGAACAACGCCGCGAAGTACACGCCTCACGGTGGCCGGATCGCGCTGAGTACGCGACGCGAAGGCGACCGGGTGGTGATCTCGGTCGCGGACACCGGCATCGGCATAGCCCGTGAGGCCTTGCCCGAGGTTTTCGAAATGTTCACGCAGGTGGGCCGCACGCGCGATCGTTCGCAAGGCGGCCTGGGCATCGGCCTGGCGCTGGTGCGCAGGCTGGTGGAGCTGCATGGAGGCCGGGTGACGGCTGTCAGCCCGGGCGAGGGCGAAGGCAGCACCTTTACCGTGCGACTGCCACTGTTGGAAGAGCCGCAAACGCCCGCGCACGCGCCCGCGCCCGTCAGCTGCGCCGACGCGAACGCTCGCGCATTGCGCGTGCTGGTGGTGGACGACAACGCCGACGCGGCGGAGAGCCTTGCCTCCCTGCTCGAACTGAGCGGCCACGAGACGCGGGTCGCGAACGACGGCGAACAGGCGGTGCGTGCCGCGCACGAGTTCCATCCTGAAATCGTCTTCCTGGACATCGGCATGCCCGGCAAGGACGGCTATGAAGTGGCCCGCGAATTGCGCGATGCCGCCGACACCCGCGAGACGGTGCTGGTGGCTTTGACCGGATGGGGTGCGAAGGACGACCGGGCCCGCTCGCGGCAGGCGGGATTCGATCATCACCTGACCAAGCCCGCCGCCCTGGGGGCAGTCGACGGCTTGCTGGCGCAGGTGATGGCCGCGCGCACGCAGCCCGCTTGATCGCTTAGCGGACCTTGCGCGGCGGCAAGCCGGTGTGCTGCGTCAGCAGGCGGCCGCGGGCCGGCTGCGTGGCCGGCGCCGGACCGGGCGTCGAGTTCTTGCGCCGGGCGCTCTGGTAGCTGCCGTCGGTCACGGGCTGGTAGCTGGGAATCAGCTGGTGCTTGCCATTGCCGATCAGGTCGGCGCGCCCCATCGCCTTGAGCGCTTCACGCAGCGCCGGCCAGTTGTTCGCGTCGTGATAGCGCAGGAACGCCTTGTGCAGGCGACGGCGCCGCTCGCCGCGCGCGATGTCCACGCCTTCGCTGTCGCGCGTCACCTTGCGCAGCGGATTCTTGCCGCTGTGGTACATCGCCGTGGCGGTGGCCATCGGGCTGGGATAGAAGGTCTGTACCTGGTCGGCGCGAAAACCGTTCTTCTTCAGCCAGAGCGCCAGGTTCATCATGTCCTCGTCGCTGGTGCCGGGGTGCGCCGCGATGAAGTACGGCACCAGGTACTGCTTCTTGCCGGCCTCGGCCGAGTACTTGTCGAACAGCGCCTTGAACTTGTCGTAGCTGCCGATGCCCGGCTTCATCATCTTGGTCAGCGGACCCTGCTGCGTGTGCTCGGGCGCGATCTTCAGGTAGCCGCCCACGTGATGCTGCACCAGCTCCTTGACGTACTCCGGCGACTCGACGGCGAGGTCATAACGCAGCCCCGAGCCGATCAGGATCTTCTTCACGCCCTTGAGGGCGCGCGCCCGTCGGTACATGTGGATCAAGGCCGAATGATCGGTGTTGAGGTTCTGGCAGATGCCGGGATAGACGCAGCTGGGCTTGCGGCAAGCCGATTCGATTTCGGGCGACTTGCAGCCGATGCGGTACATGTTGGCAGTGGGACCGCCGAGGTCGGAGATGACGCCGGTGAAACCCGGCACCTTGTCGCGGATCTCCTCGATCTCGCGGATCACCGAATCCTCGCTGCGGCTCTGGATGATGCGGCCTTCGTGCTCGGTGATCGAGCAGAAGGTGCAGCCGCCGAAGCAGCCGCGCATGATGTTCACCGAGAAGCGGATCATTTCCCAGGCGGGAATCTTGGTGGCGCCGTCGTGGCTGCCGTTTTCATCGGCATAGCTCGGATGCGGACTGCGCGCGTACG
>JAQGMT010000387.1 GCA_028292185.1 Ramlibacter sp.
GCCAAGACGCTGGTGATCCATCCCGCTTCGACCACCCACCGCCAGCTCAGCGAAGACGAACTCGCGCGCGCCGGCGTGCGGCCCGACATGATCCGGCTGTCGGTCGGCATCGAGGAAGCCGACGACATCCTCTGGGATATCGACCAGGCTCTGCGGCGCGCGGCGCACAGCTGAGCCTCGTCACAAGCCCTTACCCTGCGCCCCGCGCTGGCTCAGCGCATGTGAAACTTGGCCTCGGGTGCGAGGCACGCAAAGCATCGGCAGCATTTCACTGCCGGGCCCCCCGTTTGCCACTCCCGCCTCATGGTTCAGCCGCTGCTGTCTGCGCGCTGCCGCAACTGGGAAAAGATGAATGGACAAAGGGAGCGAAAGTTTTAAGTCGGCCGTGTCGGCCTCCGTCCCGGGCCAGCGTGGATTCGACTACCTGATCGTGGGTGCCGGCTTCGCCGGCAGCGTGCTGGCTGAGCGCCTGGCGCGCGAACTTGGGCAGCGGGTGCTGGTGGTGGAAAAAAGAAAGCACATCGGCGGCAACGCCTATGACCGCTACAACGATGACGGCCTGCTGATCCATCCGTACGGACCCCACATCTTTCACACCAACTCCGCCGACATCTTCGACTACCTCTCGCGCTTCACCCACTGGCGCCCTTACCAGCACCGCGTGCTGGCGAGCGTCGATGGACAGATGGTGCCGATGCCGATCAACCTGGATACGGTGAACAAGCTCTACGGCTTGAATCTCACAGCGTTCGAGATGGAAAAGTTCTTCGAATCGGTGGCCGAGAAAGTCGAGAACGTGAAGACCTCCGAAGACGTGGTGGTCAGCAAGGTGGGGCGCGAGCTGTACAACAAGTTCTTCCGTGGCTACACGCGCAAGCAATGGGGACTCGACCCCTCGGAGCTGGACGCCAGCGTCACGGCCCGCGTGCCGACCCGCACCAATCGCGACGACCGCTATTTCACCGACACCTTCCAGGCCATGCCCTTGCACGGCTATACGCGGATGTTCGAGGCGATGCTCGATCACCCGAACATCAAGGTGATGCTCAACACCGACTACCGCGAAGTGGCGGACGTGCTGCCGTGGAAGCACATGATCTACACCGGCCCGGTGGACGCGTACTTCAACTACCAGTACGGCAAGCTCCCCTACCGCAGCCTCGAGTTCCAGCACGTGACGGTGCCGCAGGAGCAATTCCAGCCGGTGGGCACGGTGAACTATCCCAACGACTACGGCTACACGCGCATCAGCGAGTTCAAGCACATCACCGGGCAAGCGCACCCCAAGACAGCGCTGGTGTACGAGTACCCGCGCGCCGACGGCGATCCCTACTACCCGGTGCCACGTGCCGAGAACGCCGAACTCTACCGGCGCTATGAGGCGCTGGCTGACGCGGCCGAGAACGTGACCTTCGTCGGGCGGCTGGCGACTTACAAGTACTACAACATGGATCAGGTGGTGGGGCAGGCCCTGGCGGCCTTCAAACGCCTGCAGAAAAAACACGAGGAGGCCGCGTCGGCCGCCCGTGGCGCGCTGCCCTTGGCGGCCGTCTCGGCGGACGCCGCGGGTGCATGAGCCGGCCGCCGCTGGAACTGTGGGCCGGGCCGGAGTGCACGGTCAATCGCGTCGGTGACCAGTACCGCGACCAATCGGTCGCCAATGGTTTTCACGAGCGCATCGACGATCTGGATCGCCTCGCCAGCCTCGGCATCAAGCGGATGCGCTTTCCCTTGCTATGGGAGCGCACCGAGACCGCACCGAATGCCTACGACTGGCGCTGGAGCGACGAACGCATGGCGCGGCTGCGCGAGCTCGGCGTCGCGCCCATCGCGGGGCTCTTGCACCACGGCAGCGGTCCGCTCTACACCGACTTGCTCGATCCGGGCTTCCCGCAGGCGCTGGCCCGCTATGCCAAGGCGGTGGCGCAGCGCTACCCCGACATCGACGCCTACACGCCGGTCAATGAGCCGCTGACCACCGCGCGCTTCAGCGCGCTGTATGGGCTTTGGTACCCGCACGCACGGGACGACAAGAGCTTCGTGCGCGCGCTGCTCAATCAGGTGCGCGGCACCGTCCTCGCAATGCGCGCGGTGCGTGCGGTCAATCCGCGGGCCCAGCTGGTGCAAACGGATGATCTCGGCCATACCGAAAGCTCGCCGCGCTTGCGCTACCAGGCCGAATTCGAGAACCTGCGCCGCTGGCTCACCTTCGACCTGCTGTGCGGCCGCATCGACGCACAACATCCCTTGCGGGCCTACCTGCGCAGGCACGGAGCCGACGAGCAGGAGCTGCAGGGGTTCGTCGAGGCGCCCTGCCCGCCCGACATCCTGGGCATCAATTCCTATGTGACCAGCGAGCGCTTTCTCGATGAACGCACCTGGTTGTACCCGTCGCAGCTGCATGGCGGCAATGGCCGCGACAACTACGTCGACGTCGAGCTCGCGCGGGTGCATGGCCGGCATATCGGAGGCTTCGGCGCGCGCCTGCGCGAAGCCAGCGAGCGGTATGGCCTGCCGGTGGCCATCACCGAGGTCCACCTCGGCTGCAGCCGCGACGAGCAGGTTCGCTGGTTGCACCAAGCCTGGGCCGCGGCCCAGGCCGTGCGCGAGGAAGGCCACGATGTTCGCGCCGTGACGGTGTGGGCCGCCTTCGGCACGCATGATTGGGACAGCCTGCTGACACTCAACCGCGGCAACTACGAGCCGGGCCTGTGGGACGTGAGCAGCGGCACGCCGCGGCCCACCGCATTGGCGACCTTGGCGCGGCAGCTCGCGCACGGGCAGCAACCGGACGATCCGGTGCTGGCCGGGCCGGGCTGGTGGCAACGTGAATTGCGGCTGGAATATCCGGTGCACGGTGAGTTGGAGGCGCTGGCCGTCGCCGGCGCGCCTTTGCTGATCACCGGCGCCACCGGTACGCTGGGCCAGGCCTTCGCGCGCTTTTGCGAGTTGCGCGGCCTGCCGTACCGGCTGCTCACGCGCGGCGACATGGATATCGCCGATCCGGCTTCGGTGGCTTCGGCGCTGGAACGTTGGCAGCCCTGGGCCGTCATCAACACCGCAGGCTTCGTGCGCGTGGACGACGCCGAGAACGAACCGCGCCAGTGGCGCGAGAACGTGACGGGTCCGGTGCTGCTCGCGCAGGAGTGCGCGCGGCACGGCGTGCGGCTTGTGAATTTTTCCAGCGACCTGGTGTTCGACGGCGGCAAATCCACGCCCTATGTTGAAAGCGATGCGCCCTCGCCGCTCAATGCGTACGGCCGTGCCAAGCTGGAGGCCGAGCGCGCCATCCTGGCGGTCGCGCCCGACGCACTGATCATTCGCACCGCGGCATTCTTCGGACCCTGGGACCGGCACAACTTCGTCGCCCAGACTCTGGAGAGCCTGCGGCGCGGCGAACGCTGGCGCGCAGCGCACGACCAGTGCGTGTCACCGACCTATGTGCCCGACCTGGTTCAAGCGACGCTCGACCTGCTGGTGGACGGCGAACGCGGGCTGTGGCACCTGAGTAACCGCGGTGCGGTGAGTTGGGCCGGCCTGGCTGAGATGAGCGCGGACGCGGCCGCACTGGACAAGCGCCTCATCCAGCGCGTTCCGGGCACGGCCCTGGGACAGATCGCGCCACGGCCGCGCTATTCGGCGCTGGCCAGCGAACGCGCCTTGCTGATGCCCAAGCTGGAAGACGCGCTCGCGCGATACATGGTCGATCAAGAGCGCTTTGCCGGCGATTGGCCGTGGGCCAACGCCGAGGCGAAGCGGGCCGCGGCCTGAACCGGCGTCAGGCCGCGACGGTCGCCAACGCAGCTGCCGGCGGCACCAGCACCGCGCCACGTTGTCCAGCGGCGCGGTACTGTTCCAGGACCGTTCTCGCCACTCGCGATAACGCGTGGGTGTCGCACAGGGCCACGCAGGCGCCACCGAAGCCCGCCCCGGTCAAACGCGCGCCGTGCACACCGGGCTGCGCCTGCAGCAGAGCCACCAGCCGATCCAGCTCCGGTATCGATACTTCGTAGTCGTCGCGCAAACTGGCGTGCGACGCGTTCATCAGCGCGCCGAATTCTTTCGCGCTGGCGCAAGCCACCGCCTGCAGCACGCGTGCATTCTCGGTGAACACATGCCGGGCCCGCCGCTTCAACAAGTCGGGCAAGGCATCCAGCTCCCCTGCGCTCGTTACGTCGCGCAGCGAGCCGACGCCCAGCAGGCGGGCCGCTTCTTCGCATTCGGCGCGCCGCTGGTTGTAGCCGCTGGTCGCCAGCGACCTGGCGATTCCCGAATCCATCACCAGCACCGCGCTTTCCCGCGGCAGCTCGACGACCCGCCGCTCCAGCGTCCGTGTATCGAGCAACAGCGCGCGCGAGGTGTCGGCCAGGCTGGAGGCCATCTGGTCCATGATCCCGCAGTTGACGCCGGCGTAGTCGATCTCGGCTCGCTGCGCCAGCTGCGCGATCACCACGTCGTCGAAGTGCAGCGCCAGCAACTCGCGCAGGCAGCGCAGGGTCGCCACCTCCAGCGCGGCGCTGGACGACAGGCCCACACCCATCGGAACCTGCGACTCCACGTAAATCTGCAGCGGCGGGATGACGGCGCCGCGGCTGCGCGCCAGCATCAGGCAGCCGTACACATAGCTGGCGAAGTGCTGCTCAGGCGGCGAGTCCAGCGTGAAATGAACCGTCTCGCCCTGCCCGTGCGCATGCAAGGAGAACCGCGCTTCCGGGCTGCTGCGCATGGCCACGCGCGTGCGCTGCGCAATCGCGATCGGCAGCACGAAACCGTCGTTGTAGTCGGTGTGTTCACCCAGCAGGTTGACGCGCCCGGGGGCGTCGGCCACTGCTTGGGGGGCGGCCCCGTACACCTTGCGGAAACCGCTCATGGCAGGTTCACCTCCACCTGCTGCAGCTCCCGCGCTTTCTCTTCAGGCAGCGCATCCATCGCGAAAAAGCCCGCGGCGATCTCGGTGCCGGCGAGGTACTTCAGGCGGTCTCGGGTGCGATACGGGGGGTAGAGCTGCGCATGCAGGTGCGCCTCGGGATGGCTCTCGCCGTCGGTCGGCGCCTGATACCAGGCCATGAGGTAGGGCAAGGGCCGCTGCCAGAGGCCGTCGTATTTCAACAGCACGGTCTTGAGCGCCCTCGCCAGGTCGGCGCGCTGCGCCGGTGAGAGCTGCGCGAAGCCCGGCACCGGTTCGATGGGCCCGACCCAGACTTCATAGGGATAGCGTGCGCAGACCGGCACGAACGCGACCGCGTGGGGGCCGGCATACAGGATTCGCACGTTCGCCTTGAGTTCGGCGGCGATCAGCTGCTGCAACGGGCCGCGGCCGTGCGCCACGAAATGCTCCTGCGCGACCTGCTGCATGCGCGCGGGCACCGGCGGCACCACCGGGTACGCGTAGATCTGGCCGTGCGGGTGATGCAGCGTGACGCCGACCTCCGCCCCGCGATTCTCGAAGGGCAGCACGTACTTGATTTCCTCGCGCTCGCCCAGGCGTTCGGTGCGCTCGCCCCACACCTGCAGCAGCAAGTCGATGTGGTCCAGGGGCAAGGCGCCCAGCGACGATTTCGGGTCCTGCGTGAACACCACCACTTCGCAATGACCGTCGGCCGCCGCGGTCGGCACGATCAGCTCCGGCGGCGGCGCGCCACCTTGTTCCCGGCCCAGCGACGGGAAGCGGTTGTCGAACACGGCGATGTCCCAGCGCCCGGCCGGCACTTCGGTCGGATGCGCCGGGTCGCGGGTGGCGGCGAGCGGGTTGTACTCCGGGGGCGGCAGGAAAGTGCGGTCCTGCCGGAACGCCGCGTAGGTCACCCATTCGCCGCGCAAGGGATGCCATCGCAAATGCGCGCTGGCATTCAAGGGCTCGGGAAACGGGCTGGGCGCCTGCAGGGCCGCGTCGATCGGTTCACGGCCGTACAGCGTCAGATTCCGCCCATCGGGCTTCGTCAACAGCAGGCGATGCATCACACGCCCCCGGGAATGTAGGTGCGCGAGACCTTGGTGACGGCGGCGATGCGCTCGAGCGGAATCTTCGGCGTGCGGTCGGCGTTGAGCAAGCCGTTCGCCTCCTGGAAGGTGTCGGCGAACTGCGTGTAGCAAAAGCCGCTGAACAGCGCGGTATGGATCACCGTGTTGAGCAGGTTCTCGTACAGCGCAGCGAACTCCTCCTCGCTCTTGGCTTCGGTGTAGCCCCACACCTTCTCCTTCACGGTGCCGGGGCCCGGGTGCTTCTGGAAAAACGCGATGCCGCCGAACTCCGTCAGCATGATGGGCTGGCCGCGGTGCGGATAGCCGTCGAGCGTAAGGATTCGCCCGCCGGGGCGGCGCCGGTCGAACAGCTGCTCCGCCTGCGTCTCGGCGCCGTAGCGCTGGCGGATGTGCTCGACGTTGTTGTCGTAATCGTGGATGCCGATGATGTCGGTCGCGCTCGATTCCCAACCGTCGTTGCCGATCACCGGCCGCGTCGCGTCGAGTGTCTTGGTCAGGTGGTAGAGCGCCTCCACCGCGTGGCGCTGTACGCGCATCGCTGTCAGTTCGGGCACGCCCCACGATTCGTTGAACGGCACCCATACGATGATGCAGGGATGGCTGTAGTCGCGGTCCATCGCCTCCGACCATTCGCGCACCGTTCGCTTGATGGCGGTGCGCGTGAAGCGGTAGGCCGAGGGCATTTCCTCCCACACCATCAGGCCCAGCCTGTCGGCCCAATACAGGTAGCGCGGATCTTCGATCTTCTGGTGCTTGCGCACCCCGTTGAAGCCCATGGCCTTGGCCAGCTCGACGTCGCGCTTGAGCGCCGCGTCGCTGGGAGCGGCCAGCAAGGTGTCGGGCCAGTAACCTTGATCCAGCACCAGGCGCAGCAGGTAAGGCCGGCCATTGAGCATGAACCGGTCGCGCAGGATCGTGACGGAGCGCAAGGCCGTGTAGGAAGTGAACTCGTCGATCACCTCATCGCCGCGAAACATCCGTACCTTCGCATCCAGCAGCGTGGGCCGCTCGGGACTCCAGAGCAGCTCGTTGCGGAAATCGTCGATGCCCGGGTCCGACAGCACGATGTAGCGATCGACTTCGCCGTCGATCACCTGGTAGCGGTCGCGCGCCAGCAGGCGCTCGCCATGGCGCAGCGTGATCTCCATGGAAAGATCGTCCGACACGTCGCCGGCGACCCGCGCCTCGAAGCCGAGGGCGTAGCCTTCGACCCGCGGCGTCCAGCGGATCTTGTCGACGTAGGTGCGCGGCACCCGCTCCAGCCACACCGTTTGCCAGATGCCGGTGGTGCGCGGATACCAGATCGAGTGCGGCTCGAGTTGCCAGTCCTGCTTGCCGCGCGGCTTGGTCAGGTCGGTCGGGTCGTCTTCGGCGCGCACCGTCACGGTCTGGTGCCCCGACGGATCGAGCATGTGGGTGATGTCCGCCGAAAAGGGCGTGTGGCCGCCTTCATGCGTCACGGCCAGCCAGCCGTTGACCCACACACGCGCCGAGTAATCCACCGCCCCGAAGCGCAGGATCACCCGGTCTTCACCGGGCGCCAGCTCGAACTCGCGCTGGTACCAGCAGATGTTGTGAAAGCCGCGGTCCCCGATGCCGCTGGCCGCGGACTCGGGGGGGAAGGGAACGGTGATTTCCATGGGCCAGCCATCGACGTCATCGGGAGCCGCCAACTTTTTGTCGTCGTCGAAGCGGAAGCGCCATACGCCGTTCAGGGAAGTCCATTGCTGGCGCTGCAGCTGGGGGCGGGGATAGCCGAAATCCAAAACGATCCTTTCTGATTTGCCGGAGGCCGGCCCTGGTGGGCCGGCAAGCCATATGCCCGGGCTTGAGCCCGGCACCTTAGCGCCGGCGCAGCCATGCGAACAAGCCCGCAATGGGCGATCGCTGATCGTCGCGGATGGGATGCTCGCTTGTGCGCTGGATTTCGAAACCGTATTGCTCGGATAGCTTGCGGATGTAACGGGCCGAATGCGCGTAGCGCAGGCTCGGCCGCAAGACGTAGTCCGATTCATCGGACGTGGACTCCACCGAAAAGCAGAAGACCCCGCCGATCTCCATCGCCTGTGCCACCGCGGCGAAGACGGCTTCCAGGGCGCCGACATAGATAAAGACATCGGCGGATAGCACGAGCTCGTAGCGCTGCCGGTCGGGTCGCAGATATTTGACCACGTCAGCTTGCTCCAGGTGGTCATAAACCTGCCGCGCCGCCGACCTCGCCACCATGTTGGCCGAAAGATCGACCCCGTCCAGCTCGGCGACCAGGGGGCGCATCAGCACACCGCACAGGCCGGTGCCGCAGCCCAGGTCCAGCGCGCGCGAAAACTTGCGCCCCTCGCGCGCGAGCGGCTCGACCAGCAGCTGCGGGGCGCGGTAATTGAGTACCTGCAGCAAATGCGGCTCGAAATCGTCGGCGTACGAGTCGAACAGGGATTCAACGTAAAACCGCGGCGCGGTGACGGGCGGCGGCCGCCCACCTGCCGCAGCCAGGCAGTAGCGGTTCAGCTCGTTGTCCGCACCCAGCGAGATCGCCTTTTCAAAACAGATCCGCGCCTCATCCAGGCGGCGCAGCTCGTTGAGCAAGTTGCCGCGCAGGCTCCATATGGGGGCGAGCGCAGGATCCAGCACCAGCGCGCGCTCGGCACAGGCCAGGGCCGCCGGGTGCTCCCCGAGCTCCGCCAACGCAATGGCCCGGTGCCCAAGCGCCTCGACGTTGTCGGGCTCCTGAGCCAGCGCCTCTTGCAGCAGATCGGCGGCGTCTTCGAATTTGCCCAGCTTCAGGCGCGTCGCGCCCAAGTTGGTCAAGGTGGAGACGCGACCCGGCACCAGAGCGAGAGACGCGGAGAAGTCGCGCTCCGCCTGTGCAAAGCGCCCGGCTTCGTAATGGGCGATCCCCTGCTTGAAAAAATCGCGCGCTTGTTCGAAGTTGCCGCTCATGGCCGCCTTGGTTGTTTCAATGATAGGCTGCCTGCGACAATCAGCGCATGAGATTCGCTCCCCTGCAAAACGACAGCTTCCTGCGCGCGTGCCTGCGCCTGGCCACCCCGCACACGCCGGTATGGCTGATGCGGCAAGCCGGGCGCTACTTGCCGGAGTATCGCGAGACGCGAGCGCGCGCCGGCAGCTTCATGGGCCTGGCCACCAACGTCGATTACGCGACCGAGGTGACGCTGCAACCGCTGGAGCGGTATGCGCTGGACGCCGCAATCCTATTCTCCGATATCCTCACGGTGCCGGACGCGATGGGGCTGGGATTGTCGTTCGCGCTCGGTGAAGGCCCGCGCTTCCAGAGCCCGGTGCGGGACGAGGCGGCCGTGAACGCCTTGCGCGTGCCGGATCTGGAAAAGCTGCGCTATGTGTTCGACGCCGTCACCTCGATTCGGCGTGCCTTGCAAGGGCGGGTGCCCTTGATCGGTTTTTCCGGCAGCCCCTGGACGCTGGCCTGCTACATGGTCGAGGGCGCCGGCTCGGACGATTACCGGTTGGTCAAGACCATGCTGTACAGCCGGCCCGACCTGATGCATCGCATGTTGGAAGTGAATGCGCAAGCGGTTGCGGCGTACCTGAACGCGCAGATCGAGGCCGGAGCGCAGGCGGTGATGATCTTCGACAGCTGGGGCGGGGTGCTGGCGGATCAGGCGTTCCAGCAGTTCAGCCTGGCTTACACGGCGCGCGTGCTCGGCCAGCTCAAGCGCGAGCACGACGGCGCGACCATTCCGCGCATCGTTTTCACCAAGGGCGGCGGCCCCTGGCTGGAGGAAATGGCCAAGCTCGATTGCGAGGTGCTCGGGCTGGACTGGACCGTCAACCTGGCCCGGGCGCGGGCCGCGGTCGGCGCCAGCAAAGCCCTGCAAGGCAACATCGACCCGAACGTGCTGTTCGCAAATCCGCAGCAGATCGAGGCCGAGGTGATCAAGGTGCTGGACAGCTTCGGTGCGCCGCACACCGGCTCCGGCACGGGGCCGAGCCACATCTTCAACCTCGGCCACGGCATCAGCCAGCACACGCCGCCGGAACATGTCGGCGTGCTGGTGGATGCAGTGCAGGCCCACTCGCGAGTGCAGCGGGCGCGACCAATCACCTGATTGAAATTGTCGTCATCAGGGTGATCCCTAGCAGACAAGCCAGGCAAAAACTTCCCCGCCGCTCCACTTATGCACAAAACACTTGCTGCAGTGCAAATTTCACACGCGCTTTCGCTACAAAACCCATAGCGATGCTAACCCGTTTATTCATAAAGCTTTCCTGCTCTAGCATGTTTTTCGAATGTGCAGCCAAGCCCTTGATTTTGCTGGGCTCTCGGCCGGTCGGGAGCGAGCTATCAACAAAGTTATCCACATAAAGGTCGTGCTTGGCTTTAAAGGCTTTCGAATCAAAGACTTAAGTGGCACTTCAAGAAATCAACCTGAACTTCAGAAGCTAAGCGAAGCCTAAATGTCTCATCGGCTTGCGGTCGTCGTTCCGACACCGGCTCACAGTGCTATCAGCGGACCGCTCAGCTATTCAAGTGAGCTGCCGCTAGCGCCGGGGACCTTGGTACGTGTGCCTCTAGGACGGCGCGAGGTACTGGGGGTGGTCTGGGACGCCGCCGAAGCGGACCAGCCGGAGCCTGCAGGCGCCGAAATAAAGGCGATCGCCGGCGAACTGTCTGGGTTGCCCGCGCTCGCCGAGCCTTGGAGAAAACTTGTTACGTTCTGCGCGGCCTACTACCGCCGCGGCTTGGGTGAAGTCGCCCTGGCCGGCTTGCCGCCGCAATTGCGCGACCTCGACGTGACGCAGTTGGCGCGCCGCCTCAAGCGTCCGGCGCACGAGGTCCAAATGCATGAGCGGCCGGAACCGCTGGCCTTGACGCCCGAGCAGCGTGAAGCGCTCTCCGGTTTCGAAGCCGCGCCCGGACCCTTCCTGCTGTTTGGCGCCACGGGCAGCGGCAAGACCGAGGTGTATTTGCA
>JAQGMT010000348.1 GCA_028292185.1 Ramlibacter sp.
GCTTTCGCGCTCGGACCGCATGGCCAAGTACAACCAGCTGCTGCGCATCGAGGAAGACCTGGGGGACGTCGCGTCCTACCCCGGCAGGGGCGCCTTCTATAACCTGCGCTAAGTCATGTTGGCCCCCCCGTTTGCGGCTGCGCCGCTGCTCTGCCCCCCGAGGGGGCTCAAGCCCCCTAAGGGCGGCCTGTCGGGGGCTTAGCCAACCATGGCCAACCGGCTCGTCCCCGCCTTCCTGGTCGCGCTGCTGCTCATCGTGCATGCGCAGCTGTGGTTCGGCCGGGGCAGCGTCGCCAGCGTGGCCCAGATGGAACAGAAGCTCGAGGCGCAGAAAGCTTCCAATGCGCAGGCGCAGCAAGCCAACGAGCGGCTCGCCTCCGAACTGCGGGACCTGAAAGAAGGCCTGGACATGGTCGAAGAGAAGGCGCGCATGGAATTGGGCATGGTCAAGCCCAACGAGATCTTCGTGCAAATTTCCAAGTAGCGCGGGCCAGCCCCGCAGGCGCTACTCGATCTTGATGCCGGTGCGCCTGATGACCGGCGTCATCACCCGCAGCTCGCGCTGCATGAAATTCTGCAGGGCCTGCGGCGAGCCGCCGATCGGCTCCATGTACTGCGCGTAGAGCTTCTGCTTGACGTCGGGCAGGGCCAGCACCGCGTTGATTTCCTGATTCATGCGCTCAACGATCGCGCTGGGCGTGCTGGCCGGAGCCATCACGGCCATCCACGCGACGTTTTCGATTTCCGGAAGGCCCGCTTCCTTCATGGTCGGGATGTCGGGCGTGAGCTGGCTGCGCTGGGCGGTGGAGACGGCCAGCGTGCGCAGCTTGCCGGCCTTGACCTGCGGCATCACCGCCACCGCCGCCACGCAGGCGAACTGCACGTCGCCTTGCAGCAAGGCCAGGATGGCCAGCGGCGAGGATGCATAAGGAATGTGCACCGCGAAGGTGTCGGTCTTCACCTTGAGCAGCTCGACACCGAGTTGCGAGAGGCTGCCAACGCCGGTCGACGAGAAGTTAAATTTGCCCGGGTTCTTCTTCATCGCCGCCACCAGCTCCTTGATGCTGTGGATGTCGGAGTCGGCGCGCACGGCGCAGATGCTGGCCTGGCCGCCCGCCAAAACCACCGGCCGCAACTCGGTAAAGGGGTTATAGGGCAGCTTCTCGTACATCACCGTGTTGTAGACCAGCGGCCCGTTGGTGCTGATCAGAAACGTGTAGCCGTCGCCCGCCGACTTGGCAACCGCGCCGGTGCCGTTGTTGCCGCCCGCGCCGGCGCGGTTCTCGATGATGACGGGCTGTCCGAGCCGCGGCGACAGCTTCTCCGCGAGAATTCGCGCGATCACGTCCGGCGACGACCCGGCCCCATAAGGGACCACCAGGTGGATTGCCCTGCTGGGCCAAACCGCTTGCGCGCTTGCGGGCAGCGCCGCCCACCACAGCAGTGCCGCCAACGCCGCAGCAGCGGCACGAGACCACGACCTCATCATGACCGCTACTGCACGGCGGTGGTCACCGGCGGCTGGTCACCCGGCGACGTGAAGATCTGCGCCGCGTCCACCGCGTCAAAGCGGTATTGCTGGCCGCAGAATTCGCAGCCGACGTCGATTTCGCCACGCTCGGACAGGATGCTTTCAGCCTCGTCCCGGCCGAGCGCGCGAATCATGTTGGCGACGCGCTCGCGGCTGCAGGTACAGGCGAAGTGCGGCGTCTGGGGCTCGAAGCGCAGCAGCTTCTCCTCCCAGAACAGCCGGTGCAAGATTGCATCCGAATCCAGCTCCAGCAGCTCCTGGCGGGTCAGGCTCGACGCGAGGATGGAGATCCGGTTGAAGTCCTCGTTCAGGCCGATCTCGTCTTCGTTGGCCTGGCTGACCATGCTGCCTGCAAGATTGCCCTCCCCTGCCGTCGGCAGCCGCTGGATCAACAGGCCGGCCGCCACCTTGTTGTCGGCAGCCAGCACCAGCTTGGTGTCCAGCTGCTCGGACTGCAACATGTAGTGCTCCAGCACTTCGCTCAGGCGTTCGATCTTTTCGCGCCGGTCACCGTGCAGCGGCACGACGCCCTGGTAGGGCTGCTGGCCCGGAAACTTGTCCTGCGGATCGAGCGTGATGGCGCAGCGGCCCTTGTTTTCCTGGTTCACCATCTCGGACAACTTGGCGTTCACGCCCACGTCGCCCACGACCTTGGCCGTCGCGCGCAACGTCAGGTCGTGCTGCACTTCCGCCACGGCCACTTTCACCGGGCCGTTGCCGAATATCTGCAGCACCAGCGCGCCGTTGAACTTGATGTTCGACTGCATCAGCGCGCCTGCTGCCGCCATTTCGCCCAGCAACTCCGCCACGGGCGGCGGCCACGCGCCGGTGGTCCGGTTGGATTCGCGCCGCGCCAGGATATCGGTCCAGGCGTCTGTCAGCCGAACGATACTGCCGCGCACGGGCAGGCCGTCGAAGATGAACTTGAATAACTGCGACATCAGCCGATCTTCTTCAGGCTCTTGGCGAAAACGCGGGCATTCTCCACGTAATGTTCGGCGATGTGCGCGAGCATCGCGATGCCCTTCTCGTCGAGGGTGCGCACCACCCGTGCCGGGCTGCCGATGATCAGCGAGTTGTCGGGGAACTCCTTGTTCTCGGTCACCACGCTGCCGGCCCCGACGATGCAGTTCTTGCCGATCTTCGCGCCGTTGAGCACCACGGCCTGGATGCCGATCAGCGCGCCGTCGCCGACGGTGCAGCCATGCAGCATCGCCTGGTGGCCGATCGAAACGTTGTCGCCGATCACCAGCGGCACGCCAAAGTCAGCGTGCAGCACCGCCAGGTCCTGCACGTTGCTGTTACGGCCGATGCGGATGACTTCGCAGTCGCCTCGCACCACCGCGCCGCACCACACGCTGGCATTGGCGCCCAGTTCCACCTGGCCGATCACCTGCGCGCTGTCCGACACCCAGGCGCCCTCGCCGAGTTTCGGCGCCTTGCCGTCGAGTTCGTAAATCGCCATGTCTTGTTTCTCTGTTGAAGCAGCCCGATTGGTTTGCAGGACCGACCTTAGGCCATATCCGCACGTGGATTGTAAGTAGGCCGCTTCACCAGGGCGCCATCGCGGCGTGCCCCCGCGGGTTAAACTGCACAGGCCACCTTGGCCCCTCACCGGTAATCATCGAAGTCAATGCACAGCCTGCCCGGGGAGCCGACCGCGCCACTGGAGACGCGGTCAGTATTCCAGACCCTGCCCGATCCCGCGTTCCGGCTCGACCGGCGCGGCACCATCCTCGACCTCAATGCCGCCGCGCAGGCTGAACTGCAGCCGGGCGGCGCCAGCCTGATCGGCCGCCCGATACAGGACACCCGGCTCAAGGACATTGCGCAGCAAGTGCCGGCCGCATTGGAACGCATCGCAAGCGACGGCGCCACGCTCACCATCGAGTATTGCGTCGACCCACCCGCCACGCAGACTCACTACGAAGTGCGGCTCAGCGCCCTGCCAGCCCAGGAGATCCTGGTCCTCATCCGCGACATCACCGCGCGCAAGCTGGCCGAATATGCACTGCGTGAAAGCGATGCGCAGTTCCGCGTGATCTCGGAAAACATCACGGATGCGTTCTGGATCCGCTCGCCGGACATGCGCGAGGTCCGCTACGTGAGTCCGGCCTTCCAGCGGATCTGGGGGCGCCCGGCGAAAACTCTCTACGGCGCTCCGCACAAGTGGGTCGAGTTCATCGTGCCGGAGGATCGCGAGCACGTGGTGCGCACTTTCTCCGCCCTCACAACCGTTGCGCGCAGCCTGGACGTCGAATACCGGATCGAGCGGCCCGACGGCGAACGGCGTTGGGTGCGGGTGCGCGGCTTCCAGGTGCGCGACGCCGAGGACAAGCTGATCTGCCATGCCGGCATCGTGACGGACACCACCGAGCGCAAGCTGGCGCATGCCGAACTCGACGCCACGCACAAACAGCTGATGGAGGCGTCGCGCCGTGCCGGCATGGCGGAAATCGCCACCAATGTCCTGCACAACGTCGGCAACATCCTCAACAGCGTCACCGTTTCCGCGGGCCTGGCGCGCAGCGCACTGGGCACCTCCCAGGCGCAGGGCCTTCGGCGCGCGGTCCAGATGCTGGACGAGCACGCCGGCGACCTGGGTTCCTTCCTGACCCAGGACGATAAGGGCAGGATGCTGCCCGGCTATCTGAGCGATATTTCCAAGGCCCTGTTGCAGGAGCAGCAGGAGATGAGCGAGGAGCTGGAACACCTCACGCGAAGCATCGACCACATCCGGGAAGTGGTCACCACGCAGCAGTCCTACGCCGGCAAAGCGGGCCTGGTGGCGCCGGCACGTATCGGCGATCTGGTGGAGGACGCCCTGCGGATCAATGGCGATGCGCTGGAGCGCGATGGCGTCACCGTGATCCGGGAGATCGGCGCGGTGCCCCGGGCCCGGCTCGATCGCTCCCGGATCCTGCAGATCCTGGTCAACCTGATCGGCAACGCCCGGGAGGCGCTGCAGGAGATGCCGCCCGAATCGCGGCGGGTCACCGTGAGCGCCGAAGTGGCGGATGGCGGCCGCTTGCGCATCTGCGTGAAGGACGAGGGGGAAGGCATTTCCGAGGACGTCCGCACGCGGATCTTCGCGCACGGGTTCACCACGCGCAAACATGGTCATGGCTTCGGCTTGCATAGCTGTGTGCAGGCGGCCGGCGAGATGGGCGGCAGCCTGACCGTGCGCAGCGACGGGCCCGGCAAAGGAGCCACCTTTATCCTGGAAGTGCCGCTCGACCCCGCGGAACCCAAGGCATGAAGCAGCCGCAGAACCGCCGCATCCTCCTGATCGACGACACGCCGTCCATCCACGAGGACTTTCGCAAGATTCTGGCGCCCGCCACGCAGGCGGCGGCCAACCTGCGCAAACTGGAAACATCGCTGTTCGGCGAGGCCGTACAGCCTGAGCGCGATGGCTTTCAGCTCGACTCGGCTCTCAATGGCCGCGACGGCGTGGACATGGTCGCCTGCGCGCTGCAATCCGGCCAACCCTATGCCATGGCGTTTGTCGACATGCGCATGCCTCCGGGGTGGGACGGCGTGGAAACCATCGAGCGGCTCTGGCGCGTCGACGCGGATGTGCAGATCGTCATCTGCACCGCTTACTCCGACCATCCCTGGGAGAAGGTGATGGCCCGCCTGGACGTGCGCGATCGCCTGCTGGTCGTCAAGAAGCCTTTCGACCCGATCGAGGTCAGCCAGTTCGCGCGAACGCTCACCGCCAAGTGGGAGGTAACACGGCAGGCGACCTGGCAGATCGAAAGCCTCGAGCGGGCAGTACAGGAAGTGCGCGCCAGCGAGGCGGCGCTGCGTCAATCGCACAAGGAACAACAGACCTTCGTGCATTCGCTTTCCCATGACCTGCGCGCGCCGCTGACGGCGATGAACTCCTTCAGCCAGTTGCTGATCCGGGAACTGGGCGATTCGGCCACCGGCCGCGCACTGCATTTCCTCTCGAGGATCGGCGCCAACGCGGGCATAGCGGAACAGCTGATCGACGATCTGCTGTTCCTGGACGGGGTGTCGCGGGTGGAATTGTCGACACAGCCGGTCGATCTGGGCAGGCTGGCTCGCGAGCTGCTGGACGGATTGCGGTCGCTGCATCCCCAGCGCCAGGTGGAAGTCAACGTGCACGAGGGATTGTGGGCCGAGGCGGACCGGGGCCTCGCAAGAATCCTGTTGCGCCAGCTGCTGGTGAACGCGTGGAAGTTCAGCTCGGCACAGCCGACCACCAGGATCGAGGTCGGCAGGGTTGACGGCCCCGGCGACGAGGCGGTGTTCTTCGTGCGCGACGACGGGCCGGGCTTCGACATGACCTACGCCGACAAGCTGTTCCATATGCCGCAACGGCTGGTTCCGGGCAGCGAGCTGACCGGCACCGGGGTCGGGCTGGTCATCGTCAGCCGCATCGCCGGCCGGCACGGCGGCCGGGTCTGGTGCGAATCCGCGGCGGGCGCGGGCGCCACTTTCTACTTCACGCTGCCCGGCGCAGAGCCGGCCGGCGCGCCCACCTGAGCGCGGTGCGCAATCCGTCGGGGCCGCACGCCGGCGCTCAATCGCGCGCCAGATACTTCAGCTCGTCCTCGTCGAAGCCCGCAGCCCGGCGGGCATCCATATTGAATGGGCCGCGCGGGCGAGGCGCGCCGTAACGGGTGGCCAGTTCGGCGTAGGTCGCGATGTGATCGAGGCCGCGTTGATTGCACAACCAGCGATACCAGCGGTTTCCCACCGCGACATGGCCGATTTCATCGCGCAGGATCAGGTCGAGAATCTCCGCGCCGGCGCGGTCCCCCGCCTTTTCCAGCTTCGCCTTCACGGCGGGCGAGGCATCGAGCCCGCGCGCCTCCAAGGTGCGCGGAACCAGGGCAATCCGGGCAAGGATGTCGTGCTTGGTTTTTTCGGCCATCTCCCACAGCGCGTTGTGCGCCGGGAAATCCCCGTACTCGTATCCGATGGTCCGCAGATGATCCCTGAGCAGCTCGAAATGAAGCGCCTCCTCCTGCGCGACAACCAGCCACTGAAAATAGAACTCGTCGGGCAACCCGGCAAAGCGCCACGTGAGATCCAGCGCAAGATCGATCGCGTTCAGTTCGATGTGGGCCAGTGCATGGATCAGGGCCGCCCTTCCGTGCGGCGTCCCCACCGAACCCGGCTTGATCTCGTAGTGGGCAAGCAGTTCGGGCCGCGCGGGACGCCCCGGAATCCCGGCCGGCTCGCTCAACGCTTCGGCGGAACCCGCGGGGTGCTTGTCGAGACTGCTTTCGCGCGTGAGCGCCGCCTTTCGATGGGGATCGTTGGTGACGAGCAGCAAGAGCGCCTGGCGCCTGACGGTATTCACAGCGCAAGTCTAGTCGCTGCGCTTGCGCGGCCGGGCCGCACCCGGTGCAGCCGCCCGAAGCCTCAGGGCCGAGCCATTGCCGCCAGCAAAGCCTCGATATCGCCGGCCAGCCAGTCTTTGGGCAAGGCGGCCGCTGGCTGCGCTGCGCCCGGCAGGTGAACGTGCCAGGCTCCCTCCTGCGCGTGCACCCGCGCTGAGCCGCCCCAACGAATCAGCCAGCCAAGCCAGGCGACCTGCGTGGCCGTCGGAAGCTCCTGTGGGGGCGCGGCCAGCAGCTCGGTGAAGGGCCGGGCGTCCTTGAGCCTCACCTTGTCGCCCTCCAACTGCGCGCGTCCCGCCAAGGCCTCGGCGAGTTGCGACAGCGCCTGCGCTTGCGAAGGCGAGACGGTAAAGTCCTGCAGCCAGCGCCCCAAGTGGCCGCCGATGGCGATACCGCGCGCGGCCTCGGCCTCGACCACGTCGGCGTAGTCCATCAGCGCCCAGTCGATCGCCGGCGCCGGGCAATGGGCGGCGGCGGCGGTTTGCAAAAACACATGCAGCGCGTTGCCGCTGTCCTCACGCACGAATCCGGCACAAGCCAGCGCCAGCTGCCCGGCGCGATGGCCCAGCAACTGCTGCTGCTGCAAGAGCATTTTTTCGCGCAGCAGGCCGTCGCGCTCGCCGCGCAACACCGCCAGCTCCAGTGCGTTGCGCAGGTCGGCGTGCAGGCTCTCGAGGTCCCAGGGCTTGGTGATGTAGCGATAGATTTCGCCGGAATTGATGGCCTCGATCGCTTCGCCCAGCTCGGAATAGGCGGTGGTCAGCATGCGCACCACGCCAGGATGCTGTTCACGCGCGTAGCGCAGCAACTCATTGCCGTACGCGCCGGGCATGCGCTGGTCGGACACCAGCACCGCAATCTCGCTGCCGCGCTGCGCGAGCACCGCCTTGCCTTCGGCCACGGACTGCGCGGTGATCACGGGGGCCAAAGGCTTGACCAGCCGCTCGAAGTACTTGAGCGCCATGGCCTCGTCGTCGACATAAAGAATCGTGTTGGGGATCATGCCCGGGCCTCTGCGTGGGTTGCGTTATGGATGGGCTGGAAGTAGAGCGTGACGATGGCGCCGTGTCCCAGGTGGGAATCAATCTCGATCGCGCCGCCTATGGACTGCATCACGCGCTGGCAGAACATCAAGCCCATGCCATTGCCGCCGGACTCGCTGCGGGTGGTCACCGGCTCACGCGTGAGCCGCGCGAGTACATCCGGGGCGATGCCCGGACCATTGTCCGCGAAGCGCATCCAGAAGCGAGCGGCGCCAGCGGAACCATCCTGCGTGGCACCCAATTCGACCAGCAGGCTGGGCGCGGGACGCCCCCGCAGTGCCTGCAGGGCGTTCTTCGTCAGCGTGCACATCACGAGGTACAGCAGGTCACGCCGGCCCGGGAGCATGAAATCCTGCGCCGTCCGGCTGCTCACCCAGGAGGACTCGTCATGCTCGAAAGGGAACTCGTCCAGCAAAGCCTTCACCAGGCCGGAGGCGCTCACGGTCTGCACCGGCGCGCCGCGATACGCGTCGCGCGCGGACTGCACGAAGGTGGACACCAGCGACTGGCAATACAGCGCGCGCCGTTCCGCCGCCTCGAGCGCCGCCATCAACTCGCCGGGATTGTCTTCCACGAACTGCACGGTGCCGGGCGGCGCGCCGGGGGCGGCGGGCTGGTGCCGGGCCGCCACGGCCCTGACGTAGCCGCGGACCGTCGCCAGCGGCGTATTCAGTTCGTGCGCCAGGAACCCGAGGGTTTCACGCGTGGCCGCGATGCGGCCGTCGTTCAGCGCCCGCTCCAGCGCCTGCGCGCGGTACAGGGCCAGCGCCTCGCGCAGGGCTTCGCTGGTCGCCACCTCGTCCAGCGGTTTTTCCAGGATGCGCAGCACCTTGCCTTCGTTGACGGCTGCGATCGCGACGTCCTTCTCCGCATGCGCCGACGCCAGCAAGCGAACCAGCTGGCGAAAGTCGCGCTGCACGGCGCGCAACAAGTCGAGCCCGTTGCGCCCGGGCATGCGGTAGTCGGTGACCACCACCGCGATTTCGCCGGCGCGTTCGCGCAGCAAGGCGAGAGCCTCGTCCACCCCCGGCGCGGTGAGCACGACGAATTCGCGCCCGAAGGTGCGGGCAAACCACTTGCAGGCCTGCGGCTCGTCGTCAACGAACAGGACCGCCTGCGCTTGGTGCACGGAGTCGGACAGCGGCATCGTATCGGCGCTCGTTATGCCTGCGGCGAAGCCAGGGCCAGGTCGAACGAAAACTCGGTCCCCGTGCCCCAGTCGCTGGACACCCGCAGCGTGCCGCCGTGGCGCTGGATGATCGCGTAGCTCACGCTCAATCCCAATCCGAGGCCCTGGCCGACATCGCGCGTGGTGAAGAAAGGCTCGAACACGCGGCCGAGGTTCTCCGGCGCGATGCCGGTGCCGTTGTCGCGCAGCGCGAGGTGAAGCCGGCCGTCCTGCGAATGCGCGCGCAGCCCGATCGCCGGCGTGGGTTGCGCCGCGGTACGCAGCGCCACGGCCGCGTTCGTCAGCAGGTTGATCAGCACGCCGATGATGGCCGGTTCGTCGCCCCGCACATGGGTGTCCTGCGGCAGCTCGAGCGACACCTCGATGTTCTTCAACTCGTAGCCGGTCAGGCGCAGCGCCGACTCGATGGCTTTCTCCAGCAGGAAGACGCGGTTGCCCTCTTCGCCCGGCTTTTGATAAGCGAAAGTCTTGAGGTCGGTGACGATTTTCTGCACCCGCTGCATGCCTTCGCGCGCATCGTCCAGGCACTCCCGCAATGAAGCGTTGTCCTGAGCCGCGGTTTCCTTCAGCGCCATGTTCACCGCCATCAGGCTGTAGTTCACCGGATTGTTCAGCTCGTGCAGCAGGCCGGCGGACAAGGTGCCCAGGGCGGCCATCTTCTCCTGCTGGATCAGGTGACCTTTGACTTCGGCCAGGGCCGCGTTGGTCTCCTGCAAGCTGGCGTTCTTCTCGGCCACCTGCCGTTGCAGATAGAAAAGATTGGCTCTGCCGCGCTCGTTGAAGTAGGTGCAGAACGAACTCAGCACCGCGGAAAAAATGATGAACATGGAATAGCCCGCGAACCGTCCAAGGTCGGCGAGGCCGTTCGGGTGGAAGTAGCACGCGAGAAAATACAAGGCATAAGTGAATATCCCGAATGCGATGTTTTCAAGGAAACTCAGGGGCAGGAGGATCCCGGTGGCGTAAAGGGCCAGCAGCAATCCGACGAAATAGATGGACGATGTTCCGTCGGTCCACCAGACCATGAAGCTGATCATGATCTGCGGCACCGACAACCACAGCAGCGTCAGCGAATTGGTCCACACCAGGGCCAATGAAGTTCGCCGAAGCATCAGGTAAACCCCGAGCACCACCAGCGTCGCGAGCACGCGTATGCGGGCAAGTTGCATGAATTCGTCCGGATACAGCGTGTAGTCCAGTCCGAGCCCCGACAAGATCAGGATCGCACCCACGATCGCGCCGGCCCTGGAATAAGCGAGCCGGAACTCGTTGAGCTCCTGGTGGTAAGGCGATAGGTGACGGCTCAACACGCTTGGCGCCTTTTGGTCAGCGCTTCTGCACTTCGAATTCGGCAAAGATGTTGGCGCCGGTGGCATCGGTGTAGAGCCGAGTCTTCGAGCGCGATGCCGGCAGCAGGCCCTCGAGTTGCGCTTCATCGCGATAAATCAGATGCCAGTCCAGCAGGTGCTCCATTGGAATCTTCTGTGGATTGCTCGAGTGCACGTTGGTGACCAGCACCTTTCCGCCCTGATTGGCGCGCGACGCGAAGTATTGGAGCAACCTGGCGCACACCTTGTCCGACAAATAGTCGAACAGGCCGGCGCAGTACACGAAGTCGAATCTGGTTTGTTCCAGCGGGGCGTCGCGCCTGGATGCGCGCTTGAGCAAATCGTGCACCGACTCGTTGACGAATTCCACGCTGCACTTCTTGTCTTCGCGCGCACAGACCTCGTCGATGCGGGCCCGCGTGTAGTCGATGGTGGGCTGGCTGAAATCCAGCAGGGTGAACGAGAGCAGGTCGGGCTGCCGATGCTCGGCGATGAAGCGCCGGATCTCTATCGCGGGCCCGCAGCCCACGTTCAGCACCGCCATCTGGCGCCCTTCCGTACGCGCGCGCTCGGCCGCCTCGTTCAGATAACCGACCAGGATGTCGATCCTGTTGCGGTGGGCTTGCGCCACCGCGGCGCGGAGAAAGAACGCATTGACGATCTGGAAATACGTGCTGTTGCCCTGGCGCGGGTCGGCCAGGATCTGGTTCACCATCTCGTAGTCGCCGGCGTAGCCCAGGGGCTTCACGAACGTGCGATACACGAACGGCGCCCGCAACAACAAAGGGTGCAGCGCCGTCTGGGCAAAGTTGCTGTGTGCAACCGACTCCTCCAGCGGAATTTTCTTGCCCTCGTCTTCCAGCCACGTCAGGTACTCTCCGCCCTTTCGCATGATCGGTTCCGCCAGGTCGTAAAAGACATCCTCCCGGATGCGCCCGTCCGAATCGCGCGGAAGCACGTCCGACATGTCCGCCTGGTCGGCCCACTTGGACGCCTCCGACAAGAAGGCCCTGAACTCGCTGATGACGACCTGATAGCTGCGATTGATGCGAAAACGCGCCTCCCACTCC
>JAQGMT010000396.1 GCA_028292185.1 Ramlibacter sp.
CGCATGTCGATGTCGTCCACCACCACGCAGAAGTTGTACGTGGGCGTGCCATCGGGGCGCGCGATCACCAGATCATCCAGCTCGTCGTTGCTGATCTCGATGCGGCCCTTCACCTTGTCTTCCCACACCACCGCCCCGTGAAGCGGATTCTTGAACCGCAGCACCGGTTGCACGCCTTCGGGCACGGGCGGCAGCGTCTTGCCGGTCTCGGGACGCCAGGTGCCGTCGTAACGCGGCTTCTCCTTGTTGGCCATCTGCCGCTCACGCAAGGCATCGAGCTCGGGCACGCTCATGTAGCAGGGATAGACCAGGCCCTCGTCTTTCATCTGCGCGAGGACCTCCTTGTAGCGATCCATGCGCTGCATCTGGTAGAACGGCCCTTCATCGGGCTCCATGCCCAGCCACGACATGCTCTCGAGGATCACATCCACGGCGGCTTGCGAGGAGCGCTCGACGTCGGTGTCTTCGATGCGCAGGATGAAGTCGCCGCCGGTGGCGCGGGCGAACGCCCACGGATAGAGCGCCGAGCGGATGTTGCCCAGGTGAATGAAGCCGGTGGGGGACGGCGCGAAGCGCGTGCGAACGTGCGTGCCGGAAGTGTTGGTGCTGTTCACAAGGTGTCCAGGCCGCGCGACAAGTCGGCCTTCAAATCGTCAATATGTTCCAGCCCGGCCGCGACGCGCACCAGGTTCTGGCGAATGCCGGCGGCCTCGCGCTGTTGCTCGGTCAAGCGGCCGTGCGAGGTGCTGGCGGGATGGGTGATGATGGTCTTCACGTCACCGAGGTTGGCGGTGACCGACATCAGCTGCGTGGCATCGACCACATGGAATGCGTTCTTGCGGGCTGCATCCGCATCGCGGGCCTTGACGTCGAACGACAGCACCGCGCCGCCGCGCCCGGACTGCTGCGCCATCGCCAGCTCGTGCTGCGGATGGCTCTTCAGGCCCGGGTAATACACGCGCTCGACTTTCGGATGACCCTCAAGCCAGGTCGCCAGTTCGAGTGCGCGCTGCGACTGCGCTTCCATGCGGATGGCCAGCGTTTCCATGCCCTTGAGCACCACCCAGGCGTTGAAGGGCGACAAGCTCATGCCGGCGCTGCGCATGATGGGAACGAAGCTGCCCGCGACGAGCTTCGCACTGGCGACCAGGGCGCCGGCCACCACGCGGCCTTGGCCGTCGAGGTACTTGGTGCCCGAATGCACGACGACGTCCGCGCCGAACTTCACCGGCTGCTGCAACGCAGGAGAGCAAAAGCAGTTGTCCACGGCAAGCAAGGCGCCGGCGTTGTGCGCGACATCAGCCAACGCGCGGATGTCGCAAACATCCGCAAGCGGGTTCGTCGGCGTCTCGGCGAACAGCAGCTTGGTGTTCGACTTGATCGCCGCCTTCCAGTCGCCGACATTCGTCTGCGAGACGAATGTGCTTTCGACGCCGAACTTGCGAAACTCGGTGCCGATCAGTTTGATCGTGGCACCGAACACCGATTGCGAGCACACCACATGATCGCCCGCCTTGAGCAGCCCCATGCACAGCAAAAGCACCGCGCTCATGCCGCTCGACGTGGCGATGGCCGCCTCCATGCCCTCCAGCGCGGCGAGCCGTTTTTCCATGCTGGCCGTCGTCGGGTTGGTGAAGCGCGAATAGATGTAGCCGTCTTCCTCGCCGGCGAATCGCCGCGCCGCGGTCTCGCTATCGGGCTGGGTGAAACTCGAGGTGAGGTACAGCGCCTCGGAGTTCTCGCCGTACTGGCTCTTGTCCACGGCGCTGCGCACCGCGAGCGTGTCGCGATGCAGGCCGTCGGGCAATTTCTTCTCGCCGGAAGACATGTCAGCCCTCCGCCGGGCCGCCCCAAGGAGGGCTGGGCCCCCTCGGGGGGCAGAGCAGCGGCGCAGCCGCAAACGTGGGGGCACACATACGCTAAGCGTCCTGCGCGTTGGGCAAGGCCAGGCGCGAGCTGTCTTCTTCCAGCGGGTCTTCCTGGCCGATGCGCGCCTCGTTGATGCGCGCTATGTCTTCGGCGTTGATGTCGCCGGTGACGTACACGCCATCGAAGCACGAGGCATCGAAGCCGTCCAGGGGCGGATTGCCGGGGGCCAAGGCATTGGCCACGGCCCGCTTCATGCCATCGACATCCTGATAGATCAGCGCGTCGCAGCCGATCACGTCGCGCACTTCATCCACGGTGCGGCCGTGCGCAACCAGTTCGGACGAGGTGGGCATGTCGATGCCATAGACGTTGGGATAGCGCACCGGTGGGGCCGCGCTGGCCAGGTACACCTTGCGGGCGCCGGCATCGCGGGCCATCTGCACGATCTCGCGGCTGGTGGTGCCGCGCACGATGGAGTCGTCCACCAGCAGCACGTTGCGTCCCTTGAACTCGCTGGCGATCACGTTCAGCTTCTGCCTCACGGATTTCTTGCGCACGCCCTGCCCCGGCATGATGAAGGTGCGGCCGACGTAGCGGTTCTTCACGAAGCCTTCGCGGTAAGGAATGCCCAGGAGGTGCGCCAGTTGCGTGGCGCTGGGGCGGCTGGATTCCGGGATCGGGATGATCACGTCGATTTCGCTCGGCGGTACCGTCGAAACCACGCGCTTGGCCAG
>JAQGMT010000397.1 GCA_028292185.1 Ramlibacter sp.
GCGCGGACCGCACTGCGGCCGATCGCAACAACGATGCGCGCCGCAAACCCGAAGCAATCCTGGCCTTCATCGGTCCGCGTCCCGGCATGACCGCGCTGGATGTGAGCGCGGGCGGCGGCTACACCACCGAATTGCTGGCCCGGGCGATCGGTCCCACCGGCGCGGTATACGGTCAGAGCCAACCGCGCGACCCGAATCGGCCCGCGCCGGCGCCGGCCAATGCGGAGGGCGGGAGCGCAGCCCCGGTCGCCCCAGCGGCTGCCGCGCCTGCGGCGTCGCCTCGCACCTCCGCGACATCGTTGGCGGAACGCGAGCAAAGGCTGCGCGGCGCGAACGTTGCAGCCGCGCCCATCACCGCGGTGCAGCGGCGCTTCGACGATCCGGTCCCGCCTGAACTCGCTGACGGCAAGCTCGACCTCGTGACGCTGATGTTCAACTACCACGACTTCGGCTTCATGGGCGTGGACCGCGCGCGGATGAACGCCGCCGTGTTTCGCTCCCTCAAGCACGGCGGCCTGTATGTGATCGCCGATCATTCGGGCCGCCCGGGCACGGGTATTTCGGAATCGGGCACGCTGCATCGGATCGAGGAGGCGTTCCTGCGCCGCGAGGTGGAGGCCGCGGGATTCAAGCTGGTGGCCGAGGGAAACTTCCTGCGCAATCCGGCCGATCCGCGCGACCAGAACACACCCAACCCGCCGCAGCCTAAGGACGAGTTCGTCCTGAAGTTCGTGAAGCCCTGAGCAGCCCGGACCCTGCGCGGCAGAGCAACGGGCCGGCACCACGACCCTAGCCCGGGCTGTTGCGCATCCAGTCGGCGGTCTGCAAGAAGCTGGCGCTCAGCTTCGCCCGCAGGCCGTCGGGAACCGCGGTCTCCGCCATCGCCTGGTCCATGCACGCGACCCACTGGTCGCGCTCCTGGTTACCGATCGAGAACGGCATGTGGCGCATGCGCAGGCGCGGGTGGCCGAAGCGCTCGGTGTAATGCTGCGGCCCGCCGAGCCAGCCGCACAGGAACCAGAACAGGTTCTGCCGCGCCCGCCCCAACTCACTGCCGTGCGCCGCGCGCAGCTGCGCGTACCGCGGCTCCAGCTCCATCAGGTCGTAGAAGCGCTCGACCAGCGCCTTGACTTTTTCCTCGCCGCCCATCCACTCGAAGGGCGTGGCGAACGGCGATTTTTCCTCAATCTGCATGGTGGGATTGTCGCGGAACGCCCAATCCCGAGGGCGCCTGTGGATGTGTCACTGGGCTGCGCGGCGCAGCGTCTCGACCACCGGGCGATTGAGCACTTCGCGCAGCCCCCACCAACCCGCGGCCCACGCCAGCACCGCGCCGGCCAAAGCGCCGAGCACTGGGACCCAGGGCGATGCGGTCCACTCGAACTCGAAGGTGTAGCGCGCCATGCCCCAGCCGATCGCGCTGGCCGCGATGCTCGCCAGGAACCCGGCCAGCAAGCCGATGCCGATGAGTTCGGCGCGCTGCACCTGGCGCAGCAATGCGCCACTGGCGCCGACCGCACGCATGATCGCGAATTCGCGCGCCCGGTCCTCCCGGGTGGCAGTGACCGCGGCGAACAGCACGACGATGCCTGCCGCCAGCGTGAAACCGAACAGGAACTCCACCGCGCGGATCACCTTGTCCAGCACGCCTTGCACCTGGTTGATGGTGCTGGTCATGTCGACGTCGGTGATATTGGGAAACGCGCGCACCAGCTGGTTGTCGAAGCCCTTGTCCTGCGGCGCGCGGAACGCACTCATGTAGGTGATCGGCACATCGGCCAGCTGGCTGACCGGGTAGATCACGAAGAAGTTGGCGCGCATCGAGCCCCAGTCCACTTTGCGCAGCGACGTGATCCTGGCTTCGCTCTGGATGCCGCCGATGTCGAAGCGCAGGTTGTCGCCCAGCTTCAAGCCCAGCGTCTTGGCGATGCCTTCTTCGACGCTGATCGCGCCGCGCTCCTCGGCTCGCCATTGGCCGCCGACCACCTGGTTGTGCGGCGGTTGCGCCGCGCTGTGCGACAGGTTGAATTCGCGATCGACCAATCGCTTGGCGCGGTCCTCGACGTAGTCCTCGGGCGAAACGCCTTTGCCGTTCACCGCCACCAGCCGCCCGCGGAACATCGGGTACCAATCGAAGCGGCTCACACCGGCGTCGCGCAACGCCTTCTGGAACGCATCGCCCTGCTCGGGCATCACG
Source organism: Ramlibacter sp. (assembly GCA_028292185.1). Classification (GTDB taxonomy): domain Bacteria; phylum Pseudomonadota; class Gammaproteobacteria; order Burkholderiales; family Burkholderiaceae_C; genus Ramlibacter. The sequence continues at coordinate 2,198 of JAQGMT010000397.1, forward strand.
TTGATCACAAAGCGGTTCGGCGCATCGGGCGGCGTGGCTTTGCGCCAGCTGGCGACGAGGTCGGTGCGCAGCAAGACCAGCAGCACCAGCGCCAGCAGGCCGACCGCCAGCGCGCTCACTTGCACCACGGCATACACCGGCCGTGCGGATATCTGCCGCGTCGCCAGCACCAGCCAACGCGGCGCCGTCGCTTCGTTGACGGACAGGCGCAGCAACTTGACCGCGACCCAGCTCAGCCCCGCGAAGACCACCACCGCGCCGGCGAAGCCGCCCACGGCCATCGCACCCAGCAGGAGATCGCTGCTGGCCGCCAGCAACAAGGCCGCGAATCCCGCAATCCCCACCGCCAGCACCACCGCCGAGGCGGGCTTCAGGCCACCGACATCGCGCCGGATCACGCGCAGCGGCGGCACTTGCGCCAGCTGCAGCACCGGCGGCAAGCCGAAGGCGAACAGCAGGGTCAGTCCCATGCCGACGCCGAAGAATGCCGGCCATGGGCCCGCCGCCGGCAAGGACGAGCCGACCAGGCCCGACAGGAGCAGCACGAATGCAAAGTGCACCCCGAACCCGATGAGCACGCCCGCCACGCTGGCGGCCAATCCGACCAGCGCGAACTCGACGGCGTAGCTCCAGGCGATGGTGCGCTGGCTTTGTCCCAGCACCCGCAGCATCGCGCAGTCGTCCAGGTGCGAAGCGGCGAAGCCTCGCGCCGCCAGCGACACGGCCACGGCGCTGAGCAGCGCGGACAGGAGCGCGACCAGGTTCAGGAACTTCTCCGCGCGATCGAGTGCTTGCCGCATTTCGGGACGGCCGCCTTCCAGCGATTCCACCCGCACGCCACGAACCGCGGGTTGCTTGACTTCCTGCTGCGCCCACTCGACGAAGGCGGCCACCTGCGGATCGGCCCCGGCAACGGCGAAGCGATAGTTCACGCGGCTGGCGGGCTGCACCAGGTGCGTGGCCGGCAGGTCCGCCTCGTTGATCATCACGCGCGGCGCGAAGTTGACGAAACCGGTGCCGCGGTCGGGCTCGGTCACGATGATTCGCGTCACTTTCATCTGCGTGTCGCCCAGCAGCAAGCCATCGCCGACCGCCAGACCCAGCGCATCCAGCAGCGGAGCGTCGACCCAGGCCTGCCCGCGCGCGGGGATCTCGCGCGTCTGGGCGCCCGCGGCCTGCGCATCCGGCGCCACCGTGAGGCTGCCGCGCAGCGGATAACCGGACGGGACCGCTTTGAAGGCCACCAACTTGCTTGCGCCGCCTTGCGCATCGCTGGCGCGCGCCATGGTGGGAAAGCTCGAGGTGGTCAGCGCCTGCAGGCCCAGCGTGCGCGCCTTGTCGATGAACGCGGGCGGCGTCGGGTTGTCGCTGGAAATCACGGCATCACCGCCGAGCAGCTGCCGCGCGTCGCGAGCCAGGCCGCCCTGCAGCCGGTCGGCGAAGAAGCCCACGGCCGTCAGCGCCGCCACCGCCAGCGCGACGGCCACCATCAGCAGCCTCAGTTCGCCGGCGCGCAGGTCGCGCCAGAGCGTGCGCCATCCGAGTTGCCAGGGCGAGCTCATGGACTTCACGCCACCGCGCGCAGCTTCGGCCCGGCCAGCTCCGGTTGCAGGTGCAGCCGGTGCGGCGCGCAGTAGCAGAGAAAGTGCCTGTTGGTCGCGCGTCCGATCGCGCACAGGTCAAGCCGCTGCGCAATCTCGTGGCCCATCTGCGTGATGCCGCTGCGCGAAACCACGATCGGCACGCCCATCTGCGCCGACTTGATGATCATTTCGCTGGTGAGACGGCCGGTCGTGTAGAAAATGGGAGCCCCCACGCTTGCGGCGCCTAAGGGCGGCCTGCCGGCGCTCGAGATCTCGCCCGGCGCCACATCCTCGGATTGCATCCACATCCACCCGGCGATCGTGTCGATGGCGTTGTGGCGGCCGACGTCTTCGACGAACAGCTGCATCTCGTCGCCCCGGAACAAGGCGCAGCCGTGCACCGAGCCCGCCGATTTATACGTGCTCTCCTGCAGGCGGATGGCGTTCAGGATGCCGTAGAGCTGCGCTTGCGTGATGGACGCCGCAGGCGGCAGGTGGATGGATTCGATCTCGTCCATGAGTCCGCCAAAGACGCTGCCCTGGCCGCACCCCGTGGTGACGACGCGGCGCGCGGTGCGCTCCTTGAGGCGCTTGATGCCCGAGCGGGTTTTCACCGCGGCGGCGCCGACTTCCCAGTCCACTGTGATGGATTCGACCTCTTCCACCGAGCGCACCAGCCGCTGGTTGCGCAGGTAGCCAAGGACCAGCCATTCAGGGCGCGCGCCCAGAGTCATCAGCGTGACGAGTTCCTTGCGATCGACATAAACAGTGAGCGGTCGCTCGGCCGGAATGGAGATGATGCCCGCATCGCCGTGCTCGTTCACGGTCCCGATCTCGCGGGTCAGCGGCGCGCGCGCTTGGGTGAGGAACGGCAAGGCCATGCGGTAAGGCTACAGGAAAACGCGCGCGCGTATCACGGCTGACGTGATTCCCCTCGCAAGCGCGGTGCGCACCTCTCGGGACCGGGAGGCAGCGCGACAGGAATGCGTGCTACTTGGACGGCGCCATCGTCGCCGACTCCTGCCGCACGCTCGGCGGGCTGGTGGCGTTGCCGGCAGGCGAGTGCGCGCCCGAGGTCTCGAGCGGCTTCTGCTCCGGCGCGTTGTAGGCGAAGGCACCGGGGTCGGCGCACGGAGTCGCGGGCGCGGCGACCGCCGGCGTGCCGCCGCTGGCCGCACCGGCTGGGGGCTGTGCGACGGGCACGGCCGTGGGCTTGGCGTCGGCTGCCGGCTTGCTGGCCGAGGTGGACTTATAGCGTGCGGCGAGCTTGTCTTGCACCTTGCACGTCTGATAGGCGTCAACCTTGCCTTGCCAGGCGGCCTTGGCAGCGGCTTCGGCGGCCTTGGCCTTGGCGGCATCGTCCAGGGGCGGGAGCTTGGCCAGCGCCAGGCCGGACGCCGCAAGGATCACGGCGGAAATCACCATCTTCGTCATGTTTGTTCTCCTGTCTGTCAGGCGGCGCGCGCGCGCGCCTCGTCGGCAGCCGGTGTCTGGCTGCGCTGGGCTGGAATCTTGCCGGCAGCGATGTCGTCGTACCAATAGGGGTGATGCTCTTTCGCCCACTCCTCGTCCACCCAGCCGGTGCGCATCGCCTTGTATGCGCCGCGCATGCCGATGGTGCCGAGGTAGATGTGCAGGGTGAACATGCTCATCATCAACACCGTGCTGACGGCGTGAACCATGTGGGCCACTTGCATGGTGCTGCGCTCGTAAACGATGTTGGGGATCAGCTTGTCCATGACCAGCCCCGACCCGACGACGATGAGGCCCAGGAAGAATACGCCGGCCCAGAAGATGATCTTCTCGCCCGCGTTGAAGCGATAGGACGGCGGCTCGACGCGGGTCTTGCTGAACGCGCCACCTGCACGGGCCAGCCATTTGAGGTCGCCGCGTTGCGGCCATTCGTCGCGGATGAAGGTGACGATCACGACCAGCAGGGACACGGCGAACACCGGCCCGGCGAAGTTGTGCAGTGTCTTGAGCAGGTAGGTCAGTCCGCCAAAAAGCGTCAAGCCGATCACCGGCAGCAGCAGGAACTTGCCAAAGGCCATGACCAGCCCGGAAATCGCCAGGATGGAGAAGGCGATGGCATTGGCCCAGTGCGCGGAGCGTTCGAAGGGCGTGAAGCGCTCGATGACCGCAGGACCGTCACCCTCGGTGTGCCCCAGCGGGCCGCGCGTGAAAAAGTAGATGGCCACAGCGCCGAGAGCGATCAGGAACAGCGCGCCGCCGTAAGGAATGATCCAGTTGTTGCGCACTTGGCGCCAGGCCTCGCCCGCGGTAGTGAAGCGCGAGCCCGGGTATTTCACCGGCGCCTGGATCAGGTTGCCTGCTTCGGGCGCCTGGCTCTTGGGCAAGCTGGTGAAACCGTCCGCGCCGGCGGCCACACCGCGCCACATCGGCGCGTTGTTGCCGGGCTGGACCGCATTGCGCTGCCCGTTGCTCTGCTTCATGTAGTCGGCCGACGAACTGGCGTCCGGCTTGACCTCGGGCTTGACGTCGAAAATGTTCTGGCCCTGGATGCCGCCAGGCGCGGCTTGCCCGGGCACGGCGTCATCGGGCAGGACTTTGCTTGCCGCCGGTGCAGCCTGGACCGCCGCTGCCTGGCCCTGTTGGGCCGTCTGCGCGAAGACACTGCCGGACAGGCCGAGCAGCAAGGAAGAAACCAGCAGCGCGGAACGCAAGAACATGATGGCGGCTGCCTTCCTAGTTGACTCGGGTGTATTCGTTCTGGCCGTTCTGGGTGCGCACCTTCATCTGCTGCTCCCAGCTGGCCTTGTCGCCCTGCTTCCAGCCCGGCACCGCGTAAGCGAGGCCGGTGCCCTGGAATGCCTGGGCGTCCACCTTCACGCCGCTGTCCAGCGTCTGCGGCCGCTCGGTGCAGGCAGCCAGCGCCACCAAGGCGGCGAAAGAAGCGCCGATGATCAAGACGCGCTTCATGATTTCGCTCCACCGGGCTGGCCGGCTTGCTTGGAACCGTAGGCCGTGCCCCAACCCCAGGCTTCGGCGCCCTTGCCGCGCTTGACCACGCGATTGCGGAAGATGTCGGCGATGACGTCGCCGTCGCCGCCCAGCAGCGCCTTGGTCGAGCACATCTCAGCGCACGCCGGCAGCTTGCCTTCAGCCAGGCGATTGCGCCCGTACTTCTGGAATTCGGCCTCGGAACCGTTGGCCTCGGGGCCACCGGCGCAGAACGTGCACTTGTCCATCTTGCCGCGCACCCCGAAGGCGCCCGACGACGGGAATTGCGGCGCGCCGAACGGGCAGGCATAGCTGCAGTAGCCGCAGCCGATGCAGACGTCCTTGTCGTGCAGCACCACGCCCTCGTCGGTGCGGTAGAAGCAATTCACCGGGCACACGGCCATGCACGGCGCGTCCGAGCAGTGCATGCAGGCCACCGACACCGAGCGCTCGCCCGGCACACCGTCGTTGAGCGTGACCACGCGGCGGCGGTTCACGCCCCACGGGACGTCGTGCTCGGCCTTGCAGGCGGTGACGCAGCTGTTGCATTCAATGCAGCGCTCCGAGTCGCAAACAAACTTCATTCTTGCCATGCTGGTCTCCAGTCTCTATCAGTCTGTCCCAGAGGGATCCGCTATGCCCGTTCGACGTTGCAGATCGTCGTCTTGGTCTCTTGCATCATCGTCACGCTGTCGTAGCCGTACGTCGTGCCCGTGTTCACCGCCTCGCCGCGCACCACCGGCGCCGCGCCGTTGGGGTAGTACGCCAGCATGTCGGCGCCTTGCCAGCGGCCGGAGAAGTGGAAGGGCATCCAGCAGGTGTCGGGGCCGACCCGCTCGGTGAGCATCGCCTGCACATTGAGGCGGCCGCCGGTGGGCGTATTGAGCCAGACGCGGTCGCCGTTCTTGATGCCGCGCGCCGCAGCTGCCTGCGGGTTGATTTCGACGAACGCCTCCTGCTGCAGTTCGGCCAGCCAGGGATTGGAGCGGGTTTCCTCGCCGCCACCCTCGTATTCCGTCAGGCGGCCCGAGGTGAGGATCAAGGGGAATTTCTCCGCCACCTTGTCGGTGAGGTTCTTCTGCTGCAGCGTCTTGTACAGGGTGGGCAGCCGCCAGAACGCCTTCTTGTCGTCGTGCGAGGGATATTTCGCCACCAGGTCGGGCCGCGTGCTGTACAGCGCCTCGCGGTGCTGCGGAATGCCATCGGGGAAGTTCCAGACCACCGCGCGCGCCTTGGCGTTGCCGAAAGGATGGCAGCCGTGGTTCTTCATCACGACCCGCTGGATGCCGCCGGACAAGTCGGTCTTCCAGTTCTTGCCTTCCGCCGCCGACTGCTCCACCGGCGTCAGTTCGCTCCACCAGCCGAGCTTCTTGAGCAGGACGTGGTCGAACTCGGGATAGCCGGTCTGGATGTCGGCGCCCTTGGAGGCGGAACCGTCCTCGGCGAGCAGGTTGACGCCATCGCGTTCCACGCCGAAGTTCGCACGGAAGTTGCCGCCGCCCTCCATCACGTGCTGCGAGGTGTTGTACAGGACGTGCGTGCCGGGATGCTTGAGCTCCGGAGTGCCGAAGCACGGCCACGGCAAGCCGAAGGTGTCGCCGGTGAGGTCGTAGCCGGTGTCCTTGTCCTTGGCGCCCGGCTTGGCCCTGAGCGTCTTGACGTCGAACGCGCCCATGTTCTTCATGTGCGCCTTCAGCCGCTCGGGGCTCTGCCCCGTGTAGCCGATGGTCCACATGCCCTTGTTGATTTCGCGCAGGATGTCCTCGGGCACGGGCTCGTCCATGCCCTTGACCTTCTGCATCTTGTAGTTCTTGACCAGTTCCTTGCCGAAGCCGAGCTTCTCGGCCAGCTGGTACATGATCATGTGGTCGGTGCGGCTCTCCCACAGGGGCTCGATCACCTTTTCGCGCCATTGCAGCGAGCGGTTGGAAGCCGTCACCGAGCCGCTGGTTTCCAGCTGCGTGGCCGCCGGCAACAGGTAGACGGCGCGATTGGCGTTGAGGTCCTCGGGCTTGCCGGGCATGGCTGCCATCGCCGCTGTCGCGGAGGGATAGGGATCGACCACGACCAGCAGGTCGAGCTTGTCCATGGCCCGCTTCATTTCCAGGCCGCGGGTCTGCGAGTTCGGAGCATGGCCCCAGTAGAAGACGCCCCGCAGGTTCGGCGTCTGGTCGATCAGGTCGTTCTTTTCCAGCACGCCGTCGATCCAGCGCGAGACCGTGATGCCGGGCTTGCTCATCATCCCGACGTTTTCGAAGCGGCCCTTGATCCAGTCGAAGTCGACGCCCCAGACCTTGGCGAAATGGCGCCAGGAGCCTTCGACGAGCCCGTAGTAGCCCGGCAGCGAATCGGGGTTGGGACCGATGTCGGTGGCGCCTTGCACGTTGTCGTGGCCACGGAAGATGTTGGCGCCGCCGCCCGACACGCCGACGTTACCCAAGGCGAGCTGCACGATGCACGAAGCGCGGACGATCGCATTGCCCGTGGTGTGCTGAGTCTGCCCCATGCACCACACCAGCGTGGAAGGCCGGTTCATGGCCATCATCTGCGCGACCTTGAACACCTGCGCCTCGGGCACGCCGCAGGCTTCCTCGACCTTGTCCGGCGTCCACTTGGCCATGACGTCCTTCTTGACGTCCTCCATGCCGTACACGCGGTCGTTGATGTACTTCTTGTCTTCCCAGCCGTTCTTGAAGATGTGGAACAGCACGCCGAACAGGAACGGGATGTCGCTGCCGGAGCGGATGCGCACGTATTCGTCGGCCTTGGCGGCGGTGCGCGTGAAGCGCGGATCCACCACGATCATCTTGCAGCCGTTTTCCTTCGAGTGCAGCATGTGCAGCATGCTGACCGGGTGCGCCTCGGCGGCGTTCGAGCCGATGTACAACGCGCACTTGCTGTTCTGCATGTCGTTGTACGAATTGGTCATGGCGCCGTAACCCCAGGTGTTGGCGACGCCGGCGACCGTGGTGGAGTGGCAGATGCGCGCCTGGTGGTCGCAGTTGTTGCTGCCCCAGAGGCTGACGAACTTGCGCATCAGGTACGCCTGCTCGTTGCTGTGCTTGGAAGAGCCGATCCAGTACACCGACTCGGGCCCGCTCGCCTTGCGCAGTTCGAGGATCTTGGCGCTGATCTCGTTGAGGGCCGTGTCCCAGCTGATGCGCTCGTACTTGCCGTTCACCAGCTTCATCGGGTAGCGCAGGCGGAACTCGCCATGCCCGTGCTCACGGATGGCGGAGCCCTTGGCGCAGTGCGAACCCATGTTGATCGGCGAATCGAACACCGGCTCTTGCCGCACCCACACGCCGTTCTCGACCACCGCGTCGATCGCGCAGCCCACCGAGCAGTGCGTGCAGACGGTCCGCTTGACTTCGATCTTGCCTTCGCCGATGCCCGCCGTGTTGCCGTCCGCCGCCTTGGCCTTCTTGACCAGCGTCAGGGAAGAAGCGGCGATGCCGACGCCGACGCCCAATCCCGAGCGGCGCAGGAACGCGCGCCGGTCCATCGTGGGCGGCGCTCCGGACAAGCCGCGCTGCAGGCTGTGAAGGAACGGCGAGCGTGCGCCGGCCTGGGCGGAACCGGATTTCTTGGTAAGCAACATGGTCATGACTCCTGACGAGCCGCCTCTAAGGAGGCATGGGCCCCCTCGGGGGGCAGCGAACGAATGTGAGCGTGGGGGCGCATTAACTCGCCGAAAAGTGAGAGTTAAATAAGGGCGGACTTGTAGTAGCGCTTGACGTGTTCCGTCACCTGGTAGCCACCGCCTTTTTCGGGCGGCTCCTTGGCTTGCGGCTGCGGGGCGGTTTCCTGGACTGCGCCAGGCAGCAGGGAGGCCGCGGCGGCGATGGCACCGGCGGTGCCGGCGCCCGCGAAAAGCGTTCTGCGCGATAGCTTGCTCTTTGGCTGGCTCATATCTGTGTCTCCTTGACGGCCCCCGAAAGTGGATGCGCCACAACTTGGCCGATCGAATGTAGCTGCGGAAAACACGTTGTGCAACCCGGGAAACACGGAGACCACGGAAGGAAAATCTCAGCAGAAAGCGTGCCACCGGGCGCGCGCTCGTGTCCCAGGGGCAAAGCGCGATGCTGCGTCGCAATAACCGCATGACTTGCGTCAGCTTGTCGGGAGAAATGCGACAACTTGTCGCTTCGCCAAGTTGGAAAAACCTCAATTCGGGTAGGCCGGATTGCGCAATGCTTCACGCGGGGGCATTCTCGAGGCTGAATTCACCGAGGTGCCCATGAAAACAACCCGCCTTTTCCTGCTTGGAACGTTTGCCTTGATGGCCTGCGCAGCGCGGGCCGAAACCGGCGTCACCGATCGCGAGGTCCTGGTCGGCCAGTTTGCCGCATTCAGCGGACCGGCCGGCCAACTCGGCGAGCGCATGCGTGTCGGCATCGAAGCGCACTTCAAGTCGTTGAACGCGCAGGGCGGCGTGAACGGGCGGCAACTCAAGCTGGTGACGCGCGACGACGGGTATGAGCCGGAGAAATCGAAGGCCGCGGTGAAAGCCCTGATCGAAGAAGACAAGGTGTTTGCGCTGATCGGCTCGGTCGGCACGCCGACCGGCCTGGCCGCGGTGCCCGTCTTGACCGCCGCCAACGTGCCGCTGGTGGGCATGTTCACCGGCGCGCAGGGCTTGCGCGATCCGTTCAACCGCAATGTTTTCCACGTCCGGGCCAGCTACTTCGACGAAGCCGAGCGCATCGTGCAGCACCTCACCACCTTGGGGGTGAAGAAGATCGCCGTGTTCTATCAAGACGACGCGTATGGCAAGACGGTTCTCGACGGCGTCAACCGTGCCCTGGCGCGCCGCCAGCTCAAGACCGTCGCCACCGGCACCGTGGAGCGCAACAGCAGCGACGTGGCCAAGGCGCTCGCTGCGATCCTGCCCGCCAACCCCGAAGCGATCGTCCAGGTCAGCGCTTACAAGTCTTGCGCTGCCTTCATCAAGCAGGCCCGGGCCAAAGGCTTCGGCGGACAGTTCTTCAACGTCAGCTTCGTCGGCTCGCAGGCCCTCGCCGACGAACTGGGCGACGCGGGAACCGGTGTCGTGATTTCCCAAGTGGTGCCCTTCCCCTACGGCGCGTCCAGCGCGGTGGTGCGCGAATACCAGCAGCGCATGAAGGAATCGGGCCAGAAAGACCTCGACTTCTCCAGCCTGGAGGGCTTCCTCACCGCCAAGGTGTTCACGGAAGGCCTGAAGCGCGCCGGCCGCAACCTCACCCGCGAGTCGCTGATTGCCGGATTGGAGTCGATGCACGACGTGAACCTGGGCGGCTTCATGATCAACTACGGCCCGACCAACCACATGGGCTCTAACTTCACCGACCTGACGATCGTCGGGCGCGGCGGCAAGTTCGTGCACTAGGAGCGGCGCGCCGGGCGCCGGCGCGGTCTTCCTGCGGACGCGGCGGGGTGCGACCCGCAGCCCTAAAATTCGAGGTAGCTCGTGTCCACCTCGTGACCCCTTCCCCCACCACCCCCGACAAGGCCGCCGATGGCTGGCCGTTCTGGTCGATCCTGATCGTCGATGACGAGCAGGGCATGCGCAATTTCCTGGTGAAGACGCTGGTGCCCCGCTGCCACTTCGTCATGGAAGCGGGCAGCGCCGAGGAAGCCTCCGAACTGCTGGTGGGCCACCACGTCGACCTGATCATCCTGGACATCTCGCTGCCGGGCAAAAGCGGCGTGGCCTGGTTGAAGGAGCTGCGCGAGCAGGGCTTTTCCGGCGAGGTCATCCTCATCACCGCGTTCGCCGACCTGGACACGGCCATCGAAGCCCTTCGCGCGGGCGCCTCCGATTTCATCCTCAAGCCGTTTCGCGTGCCGCAGATCCTGAACGCGGTGAAGCACTGCTACGAGCGCTCGCGCCTGGCGCGCGAAAATTACGTGCTGCGCCGCAGCCTGCCGCCGGACGTGGCCCAGCGCGGCGGCTTGGTCGGCTGCTCACGCGCGATGCAGCAGCTCACGGAATCGGTGCGCCGGGTGGCGGCCGTCAACAGCACGGTGCTGCTGCAGGGCGAGTCGGGCACCGGCAAGGAACTAGTCGCGCGTGCGCTGCACGAGTTGAGCGCGCGCGCGCAGGGCCCGTTCGTGCCGGTGAACTGCGCGTCGATGTCGCCCGAGCTGATCGAAAGCGAACTGTTCGGTCACGCCAAAGGCGCTTTCACCGGCGCCAGCAAGGCCCGCGACGGGCTCTTCCACTATGCGCAGGGCGGCACGCTGTTTCTCGACGAGGTGGCCGAGCTGCCGCTGGGCCTGCAAGCCACGCTGCTGCGCGCGCTGGAGGACCTGAAAATCCGGCCGGTGGGCAGCCAGCAGCTGGTGCCGCTGAACCTGCGCATCGTCGCCGCCACCAATCGCTCGCTGGCCGGCGAAGTGGCCGCCGGCCGCTTTCGCAAGGACCTCTACTACCGCCTCCAGGTGGTGGAACTCACGCTGCCGCCCCTGCGCGAACACAAGGAAGACATCCCGGCCCTGGTTGCCCACTTCATGGCGCAACTCGCACCGTCCCTCGGTGTCGAGCCGCTCGCAATAAGTGAAGGGGAAATGGCGTACCTGATGCAGTACGACTGGCCGGGCAACGTGCGCGAATTGCGCAACCTGATCGAGCGTTCGCTGATCCTGGGGACGCTGAACGTGTCGGCCCTTTATGTTCAGCCGGCGCTGGCCAGTGAGCAGTCCAAGGCAGGCACCACCGACCTGCACGC
>JAQGMT010000398.1 GCA_028292185.1 Ramlibacter sp.
CCTGGCTAACGCGACTTCACCAGCGCGGGCTCTGCGTTCGGGAAGAACACCTGCTCGCCGCCGATCTTGTACGACGCGATGACCGCCTGGCCGGCCGCCGACGTGACCCAATCGACGAACTTCTGCGCGCCGGCCGAATTCAGGTGCGGATACTTCAGGGGGCTGACCACCATCACGCCGTATTGGTTGAACAGCCGCTTGTCGCCTTCGACCAGGATCGCCAGGTCGCCGCGATTCTTGAAATTGAGCCACGTCCCGCGGTCCGCCAGCAGATAGGCATTCGACGAAGAGGCGATGTTCAGCGCCGGGCCCATGCCGCAACCGCATTGCCGGTAGCCGGAACCCCTGTTCGCAATGCCGGACTCGCGCCAATAACGCAGCTCGGCCGCCTCGGTGCCGCTCTTGTCGCCGCGCGAGATGAAGGGCGCATTCGCGGCTGATATCTTGTTCAAGGCCAGCGCGATGTCCTTGCCGCGCACCCCGGTGGGATCGTTCTTGGGGCCGATCAGCACGAAGTCGTTGTACATCACGGGGAAACGCTTGGCCGCTCCGCCTTCAGCGACGAATTTCTCTTCGGCCGGCTGGTCGTGCACGAACAGCACGTCGGCGTCACCGCGACGCGCCATGTCGATGGCTTGGCCGGTGCCCACCGCCACCACTTTCACGTCCAGGCCGGTGGCGTTCCTGAACGCGGGCAACAAATGTCCGAACAAGCCGGATTGCTCCGTCGAAGTCGTCGAGGCCATGGTGATCGATTCGGCGCGCGCACCCACCAGCGCGCAACCGAGCATCAACGCCGCCATCCATTTCATGCAAGTTCTCCCTTCAGGAACAAGTCGGCTTCGCGCGAGGTCCGCGCCAGCAAGGGGCCGTCGAAAAATTGCCGCACCGGCAGGTCGGCCAGCACCCGGCCCTGCTCCAGATAAACCACGCGGGTGGCCAGACGCTTGACCTGGCCCAGGTTGTGGCTGGCGAACACCAGCGTCATGCCGTCGCGCGCGAATTCTTCCATCAGCGCTTCGACCTCGCGTTTGGCGTGCGGGTCGAGGCTGGACGTGGGTTCGTCCAGCAACAGCACGTCGGGGCGCAAGCTCCAGGCGCGGGCCAGCGCGAGCCGCTGCTGCTGGCCGCCCGACAAGGTGCTGGCGTTGCGAAACGCCAGTTCCGACAGCCCCACCCGCGCCAGTGCCGGCAGGGCCAGGGCCTTGGCCTCCCGCCAACGGTGCCCGCGGATCCACAGGCTCAGCGCCACGTTCGACAAGACGCTGGCGCGCAGCATCCAGGGCCGCTGGAACACCATGGCTTGGCGCATCGCGCTGTCGCGCAGCACCGATCCGGCGCTGGGCCGCAGCAGCCCGTGCAACACGCGCAACAAGGTGCTCTTGCCGCTGCCGTTGGCGCCGATCAGGGCCACGCGTTGCCCGGCCATCACCTTCAGGTCGATTTGCGACAGGGCCGCCACGCGGCCGAATCGCACGTCCACCGACTTCAGCTGCATCAGCGCGGTCATGCGCCGGACCTCGCGAGCGCGGGCAGTTCGGCGGCGGCGCCGTTCCAGCGGCCGACCAGCGCGATCAGCGCGTTCAATGCCAGCACCACCAGCAAGAGCACGGCGCCCAAGGCCAAGGCCAGGGGCAGGTCGCCCTTGCTGGTCTCCAGTGCGATGGCGGTGGTCATCACGCGGGTAAAGCCCTCGATGTTGCCGCCGACGATCATCACCGCGCCCACTTCCGAGATGGCCCGCCCGAAACAGGCGATCAGCACCGTGAGCAGCACGTGCCGCTCGTCCCAGGCCAGCAGCAGGCTGCGCAGCAAGGACCCCGCGCCGAGCGACGCCAGTTGCTCGCCGTGGTGGGTGTCCGCCTCCTCGACCGCGCGATGCGTCAGCGCCGTGGCCACCGGCAGCACCAGCAGCGATTGCGCAATCACCATGGCCTTGAAGGAAAACAACCAGCCCAGGAAACCGAGCGGGCCGGAGCGCGAGAGCAAGAGGTACACCACCAGCCCCACCACCACCGAGGGCAAGGCCAGCAAGGTGTTGAGCACCGTCAGCAGCGCGCCGCGGCCGGCGAACCGCGCGACGCCCAGCCAAGCGCCGGCCACCATGCCCAGGCCACAGGCCAGCGCGCACGACGCCCCGCTCACCGCAAGCGAGCGCAGCACGATCGCCACCAAGGCGGGATCGAAGTTGGCGATCATCGACAGCGCGGTTCCGGCGCTGTCCGAAAAACTGTTCATCGGCACTGATCGTAACGACCGGCTGCCCGCAGCGCATCGGGGCTAGCGAGCTATGAAACGCGGTGCATACGGCAACCGCTCCGCACGGGTCATGCCCGATACTGCGCATCGTGCGCAAGATCGAACTCTCCTACACCTGGGCCGAACAGCGCGGCGAGCGCCTGATCCGCAATGCGCTGATGGACCTGCTGCACGCGGTGCAGGACAGCGGATCGATCTCCGCCGCGGCCAAGGCCCTGGCGCTGTCGTATCGGCACGTCTGGGGCGAGCTCAAGCGGTGGGAGGCGGAACTGGGCCAGGCCTTGATCGTCTGGGACAAGGGACAGCCGGCGCGCCTGTCCGAATTCGGCCAGAAGCTCTTGTGGGCCGAGCGGCAGGCGCAGGCCCGGCTTGCGCCGCAAATCGAATCGCTGCACGCCGACCTCGAGCGCGCATTCGCGGTGGCGTTCGACGAAGCCGCGCATGTGCTCACGCTGTTCGCCAGCCACGATGATGCGCTGGCCGCGCTGCGCGAACACGCCGTCGCCAGCGCCGCGCTGCACCTCGATGTCCGCTTTTGCGGCAGCGTGGACGCGATCACCGCGTTGAACGAAGGACGCTGCACCATCGCCGGCTTCCACACGCCGCCGCAGCCGGGTCCGGGTTCATTGGCGCAGCGCACGTACCAGCCGCTGCTGGAGCCGGGGCGGCACAAGCTGATTGGTTTTGCACGCCGTACCCAGGGCCTGATCGTGGCCCCGGGCAATCCACTGCGGCTGGCGTCCTTGGCGGACGTGGCACGACAGCGCGCGCGTTTTGTCAATCGGGCGCTGGGCACCGGCACGCGCCTCCTGCTGGATGAATTGCTGGCGCAGGCGCAGCTGGCACCGGGCGACATCGCCGGCTATGCCCACCCCGAGCCCTCGCATGCCGCCGTGGCCCAAGCCGTGGCTTTCGGCGCCGCCGATGCAGGCCTGGGCATCGAGGCGGCGGCGCGCTCGCGCGGCCTGGACTTCGTCCCGCTGCTCGAAGAGCACTACTACCTGGTCTGCCTGAAGGCGGCCCTGGACGAGCCCGCCACCCAGGCCTTGCTGCAGGTGCTGCGCAGCCAGGCGTGGCAGCGGCAAGTGGCCATGCTGCCCGGTTATCAGGCCGACGCGGCTTGCGGCGAGGTGCTCAGCCTGCGCGCGCGCTTGCCCTGGTGGAACTTCAGCCCCAGGAAACCGCGATAGCGCTCACATCACGCAGGTGCGAAAGCCGACGAATGCGTCGTCGCGAGCGGGCACGGCGAAGCCGCGGAACTTGAGATGCTTCATGCGTGAACGCGCGGCGAAGGACGCGCCTCGCTGCACGCGGGCGCGGCCAAACTGCAGGTGCGCCTCATAGTCGGTGTGCCGGCTCCACGCGTCGGCGCTGAAGCCGGGCCAGGGCCGCAAGGTGCTGGCGGTCCATTCGCGCACGTCGCCCCAGCGGAAACCGCGCCGGGCCGCCGTGTGCGCGGCCATTTCCCACTCCACCTCGGTCGGCAGGCGCCGGCCGGCCCAGCGGGCCCAGGCGTCGGCCTCCCACCAGCTCACGTGCATCGCGCTCTGGCTGGCCGACATGCGCACGGCTTTGCCGAACAGCGTCTGCATGACCGCGCCGCTGGCCGCACCGATCTGCTCCACGTGGCGCGGCCCGCGCCTGCCCTCCTGCGCCGCCTCGCGCTGCAGCCACTCCCAGCCGGCGGGCAACCAGACCTCGGCGCGGTCGTAGCCGCCGTCGTCGATGAACTCCACGTACTGCGCCCAGCTCACCGGCTGCGCGTCGATTTCGAACTCGGGCACGTCTATCGAATGCGCGCCGGTCTCCACGTCAAACACGAACCCACCCGCCGGCGAGCCCAGCGTCCACCGTCCGGCGGGCACCAGCACCGCATCGTGGGTCTGCATGCCGGCAGGCAGCGCCAGTTTCAGGCCCACTCCCAGCGCTTGCGCCAGCACCACGAGTTGTTCGCAGCGCAGGTCTTCGTGGAACAGTGCCACCCGGAAGAAGTACAGCGCCGCGTCTTCATCGGGGGTTTTGTCCAGCAATTCGAGGGTGCTTTCCAGCGTCTCGAGCAGGTAAGCCCGGATGCCGGCGAAGTCGGGCAGGTCGAGGCTCCAGCGGGTGCCGTGCGGCGCCAGCGCGGGATTGAACCAGCGATCGGCCATCGGTTCGATCGACGCCAGCCGCACCGCATCGGGCGGGCAGGCCGGCCCGAGGCTGCGTTGCGGGTTGCGGCCGATCCAGTATTCGGCCAGCCAGCCGATGTGGCCTGCCACCCAAGCGGGCAATTCCAGCTCCGGACGCTGGGGAACTTGCAGCCGTCCGGCGCCTGCCGCCTGCTCGAAATGCGACAGCAGGTGCAGGCTGTGGTTGCGCGCGTCCATGAGCGCCAGCGAGAGCAGCTCGCGCCCAGCCTGGCGCATCGAGGGGGCATCGATGGAAGCCGGAGTCATGTCGGGTGTCACCGCGGGCATAAATCATTATGACCAGCCAATCCACCGGGATAACACCCTGGGAACCCGTTCGTGCAGCTTTATAGTGGCACCGGGCACTTATTACTACAAAATCGGCGTCCAGCCGAGGACCGTGGGGCTACGGCGCCCGCGCCGCGCAATCGTTTCCGGACGGAGAGAACATGCAGGCCTTACTGAAATTTTCCAGAGGGGTGGACGCGCTCAACGCTTTCGTTGGCCGCTATGTGATCTGGCTGATCCTCGCCTCCACTGTCATCAGCGCGCTCAACGCGCTGGTGCGCAAGATCTTCAACGTCAGCTCCAACGCGTACCTGGAAGCGCAGTGGTACCTGTTCGCCGCGGCATTCCTGCTGGCCGCCGGCTACACGCTGCTGCAGAACGAGCACGTGAGGATCGACGTGGTGTCTTCCCGCCTGTCCAAGCGCGGCCAGATCTGGATCGACGTGATCGGCTTCATTTTCTTCCTGACGCCGGTGTGCCTGGCGATGCTGTTCTTCGGCACGCCTTTCTTCCTGCAAGGCCTGCACTCCGGTGAGGTGTCCGGCAACGCGGGCGGGCTGATCCGCTGGCCCGTGTACCTGATGATTCCCATGGGATTCAGCCTGCTGCTGCTGCAATGCTGGTCCGAGCTGATCAAGCGCATCGCGTTCCTCAAAGGGCTGATCGAAGACCCCACCGCGAAAAAATCGGCCAAGAGCGCCGAAGAAGAACTGGCCGAGGAAATCGCCCGGCTGGCCGAAGCCAAGACCAAAGCCTGAGCGAGGACCAGCCCATGCAATTCTTCATCCAGAACATGGCCCCGATCATGTTCGCGGGCCTGATCATCTTCCTGCTGATGGGCTTTCCCGTGGCCTTCAGCCTGGGCGCCTGCGGCCTGTTCTTCGGCCTGATCGGCGTGCAACTCGGCGTCCTGCCGGAGGCCTTGCTGCAAGCCTTGCCGCTGCGCCTGTTCGGCATCATGCAGAACGACACGCTGCTGGCGGTCCCTTTCTTCACGCTCATGGGTCTGATCCTGGAGCGCAGCGGCATGGCCGAAGACCTGCTCGACACCATCGGGCAGTTGTTCGGCCCGGTGCGCGGCGGCCTGGCGCTGGCGGTGATCTTCGTCGGTGCTCTGCTGGCCGCGACCACCGGTGTGGTGGCCGCTTCGGTGATCTCCATGGGCCTCATCTCGCTGCCGATCATGCTGCGCTATGGCTATGACCGGCGCCTCGCCTCGGGCGTGATCGCCGCGTCCGGGACGCTGGCCCAGATCATTCCGCCTTCGCTGGTACTGATCGTGCTGGCCGATCAGCTGGGCCGCAGCGTGGGCGACATGTACAAGGGCGCTTTCATCCCCGGGTTCATGTTGACGGCGTTCTACGCCATCTTCGTCATCATCGTCGCGTTCGTGAAGCCGGGCTGGGTGCCGGCCTTGCCGGTCGAGGCCCGCACCTTCCGCGAGCCCAACGGCAAGAGCGGCGTGCCTTCGCTGCTGGTGCTGACCGCGGTTTGCGTGGCCTCGGCCATCATCCTGGGAGAGAACTACGCCCGCGTTTCGGGCTGGTTCCAGGGTACGAAGGTGGACAGCGTCGCCACCGACGAAACCATCGTGGTGTCGATGTGCGCCGGCGTGCTGCTGGCGTTCATCATGGCCGTGATCAACAAGCTGTTGCGCATGCACCTGCTGTCGCGGATGGCGGAGCGGGTGACTTTCGTGCTGATCCCGCCCTTGCTGCTGATCTTCCTGGTGCTGGGCACGATCTTCCTGGGCATCGCCACGCCGACCGAAGGCGGCGCAATGGGCGCGCTGGGCGCCGTCATCATGGCAGCGGTGCGCGGACGATTGAGTTTCTCGCTGCTGAAACAGGCCTTGAACACCACCACCAAGCTGGCCTGCTTTGTGGTGTTCATCCTGATCGGCTCGACCATGTTCAGCCTGGTGTTCCAGGGCGTCGACGGCCAGAAGTGGGTCGAGCACCTGCTCACCGGCCTGCCAGGCGGCGTCGTCGGCTTCCTGATCGTCGTCAACATCCTGATTTTCTTCCTGGCGTTCTTCCTCGACTTCTTCGAGCTCTCCTTCATCGTGGTGCCGCTGCTGGCGCCGGTGGCGGACAAGCTCGGGGTCGACCTGATCTGGTTCGGCGTGCTGCTGGGCGTGAACATGCAGACTTCGTTCATGCACCCGCCGTTCGGCTTCGCGCTGTTCTATTTGCGCAGCGTGGCGCCGACCAAGGAATACACCGACCGGGTCACCCGCAAATTGCTGGCGCCCGTGACCACGATGCAGATTTATTGGGGCGCGGTGCCCTTCGTGCTGATCCAGATCATCATGGTGGGATTGATCATCGCGTTCCCCGGGATCGTGACCGGCGGGCTGGACAAGAACGAAAAGATCGACCTGGACAAGGTGATGCTGCAGATGAACAAGGATATGCAGAACGCCACGCCGGCTGCGCCCGCCGCCAGCGGAGCCGCTCCCGACGCGATGCCCACCCCGGCGCAGGAGCAGAAGACGGAAGACGACGAACAGAAGAAGATCGACGAGCTGTTCAAGAAATAGCACCGCCCCGGGGCGGGCGCCGGTGGGCTCCCCCTAGTGGTTTGACCCAATGGCGGCTGCCGGAGGCAGTGGCGAAACTCCATCGGCACCATGGCCAGCGTCACCATCCAGTCCGTCCGGAAGAACTTCGGCGAAGTCCCCATCCTTCACGGCGTGGACATCCAGATCGCGGACGGCTCCTTCACGGTGCTGGTCGGGCCTTCCGGGTGCGGCAAGTCCACCCTGCTGCGCATGATCGCCGGGCTCGAACACGTCACCGGCGGCGAGATCCGCATCGGCGACCGCGCGGTGAACGACCTGCCGCCCAAGGCCCGCGACATCGCGATGGTGTTCCAGAATTACGCCTTGTATCCGCACATGACGGTGCGCGACAACATGGCGTTCGCGCTGCACCTGGCGAACGCCGACAAGGCCACCATCGAGAGCAAGGTCTCGCGGGCCGCGGAAATCCTCGGCCTCGGGGCGCTGCTCGACCGTTATCCACGCCAGCTCTCCGGGGGCCAGCGCCAGCGGGTGGCCATGGGCCGCGCCATCGTGCGCGATCCGCAGGTGTTCCTGTTCGACGAGCCGCTGTCCAACCTCGACGCGAAACTGCGCGTGGCGATGCGCAGCGAGATCAAGGAACTTCACCTGCGCCTGAAGACCACCTCCATCTACGTCACGCACGACCAGATCGAGGCGATGACCATGGGCGACCAGATCGTGGTCATGCGCGACGGCCGGATCGAGCAGACCGGCAGCCCGCTTGAACTCTATGACCACCCGGCCAACCAGTTCGTGGCCGGCTTCATCGGCTCGCCCGCGATGAATTTCCTGCCGGGCACGCTGCGCCGCGCCGGCGAGCAGGCGTTCGTCGAACTCAACGATGGCACCCGGTTGCCGGCACCTCCCCTCACCTCGGGCTCGGACGGCCAGCCCATCGTCTTCGGCACCCGGCCCGAGCATCTGGCCCTGGCCAACAGCGGCGGCATCCCCGCCAAGGTGGTGGTGATGGAGCCCACCGGCATGGACACTTTCGTCGCCTGCCGGCATGAAACGGTGGACCTCTCCGCGGTGTTCCGCGAACGCCACGACTTCGCGCCCGGAAGCACCATCCACCTGGTGCCGGACACGCAGCGCGCCCACCTGTTCGACGCCGGCTCCGGGCAGCGCCTGGCCGCGTGACGCGCTCCCATACTTTTCTTCCCGGCTGACCACATAAGGAGACAAGCCATGACCGAGTTCAATCGCCGCAAGTTCCTCGAGGGCTCCGCCGGTGTGGCGGCCGCCGCCACCCTGGGCACGGGCGCCACGGTGTTCGCGCCGGCCGTCCACGCGCAGAACATCACCTTCAAGCCGGAAAAGGGCGCCAAGCTGCGCGTGCTGCGCTGGAGCCGTTTCGTGCAGGGCGACATCGACGCCTACATGAAGAACGTGCAGGCGTTCACCGCCAAGACCGGCATCGAAGTGCGGGTGGACAACGAAGGCTGGGAAGACGTGCGTCCGAAGGCGGCAGTGGCCGCGAACACGGGCGCCGGCCCCGACATCATCCTGTCGACCAACGACGACGCGAACCTCTATCCCGAGAAGCTGCTGGACGTGACGGACCTGGCCGAGTACCTCGGCAAGAAGTATGGTGGCTGGTATCCCGCGGTGCAGTCCTACCTCCGGCCCGACGGCAAGAAGTGGCTCGGCCTGGGCCTGGGCGCCGCGGGTTCGATGATGGTCTACCGCACCAGCATGCTCAAGGCGGCGGGCTTCGACAGCTTCCCCAAGGACACCGACGGCTTCCTGAAGATGCTGCAGGCGCTGCACGCCAAGGGCACCCCGGGCGGCTTCGCCCTGGGCAACGCCACCGGCGACGGCCTGTGGTGCAACTGGCTGGTCTGGGCCTTCGGCGGCAAGCTGGTGGACCAGAACAACAAGGTCGTGATCGACAGCGCGGAAACGGCCAAGGCGCTGGAGTACGGCAAGCAGATGTACGCCACCTTCATCCCGGGCACGCTGTCCTGGCTCGACCCGAACAACAACAAGGCGTTCCTGGACGGCCAGATCAGCGTCACCAACAACGGCATCTCGATCTACTACGCGACGAAGACCTCGCCCGAGGCGAAGCTCAAGGAGATGGCGCAGGACATCAACCATGCGTCGTTCCCGGT
>JAQGMT010000438.1 GCA_028292185.1 Ramlibacter sp.
GGTCTTGGACGCCAGCATGCCCAGGATGCGGTCCGAATCACGCACGGAAGAGACTTCGGGGTTGGTCACGACCAGTGCTTCGTCGGCGAAGTGCCTGGCCATCAGCGCGCCGGTCTCGATGCCCGCCGGCGAATCGCACACGATGTACTCGAAGCCCATGGCCGCCAGGTCATGGAGGACCTTCTCGACGCCATCCTTGTTCAGCGCTTCCTTGTCGCGCGTCTGCGAGGCGGCGAGCACATAGAGGTTGTCGCAGTTCTTGTCCTTGATCAGCGCCTGGTTGAGCGTGGCCTCGCCGTGGATCACGTTGACGAAGTCGTACACCACGCGCCGCTCGCAGCCCATGATCAGGTCGAGGTTGCGCAGGCCCACGTCGAAGTCGATGACGGCGGTCTTGTGGCCGGCCAGTGCCAGGCCGGAGGCGAAGCTGGCACTGGTGGTGGTCTTGCCGACCCCGCCCTTGCCGGAGGTGACGACGATGATTCTTGCCATGCTCTATTGATCCTTGAGGTTGACTTGTTCCCTCCCGCTTAGCGGGAGGGAGAAATTCCGGTCAGCGGCTCCATCACCAGCTTGCCTTCGACGCCACCCACCAGGCGTACCTGCGTGGGCTTGGACACGACGTCGGCCGAGAGCGGCACTTCGCTGGTGCGGTACACGCCGGCGATGGAAATGAGTTCGGGCTCCAGGCACAGCGCAATGATGCGGGCCTGGGTGTAGCCGCGGGCGCCCGCGATGGCTTTGCCGCGCAGCGGTGCATACACATGGATGTGGCCGTCGGCCACCACTTCGGCGCCGGCATTGACCATGCTGAGCACCACCAGGTCGCGTCCGCGTGCGTAGATCTGCTGGCCCGAGCGCAACGGCCGATCGACGATGAGCGCCGAGGTGAGGCTCGGTTCCGGCGCAGCGGATGATGCGGGCGCCACGACGGGCTCCTTGCGCACCAGCGCCAGCGGGGCCGCAACGGCGTCAGGCGCGGCCGCGAGCCCGGCGGCCAAGGCGGCTTGCATCTGCAGCGGGTGGCCGCCGCGCGCCGCGACCGGCAGCACGCGATAGCTGCGCAACAGGGCGATCAGCGCGGGCATGTCGATCCCGGCTTCGGGCTGCGCCTGCAGCGGAGACAGGTCGAGCACCAGCGGATCGTTGTCGAAGAAGTCGGGACTGTCGCCAAAACGCGCGCTCAGTTCGGCGGCCAGTGCGCCGAGGTCGCACGACTTGAGCAGCAGCGACACCAGGGGCAGGTTGGCGCTTTTGATCTCGAACGTGGCAGGGGCGCGTCCTGCGAGTGCAGCGGTCATCTATACAACTTAATTCCGCGAAGGCTGAGCGAAAGGCGGCGCGATCTTAACAGTCACACGCCGGCGCTGTCCTACAGATTCTGTTGCCAAATGCACGCTGCGCTGCGCCGTATGAAGGCCAGACTCGAGCGAGAGTCGCTCAAAGGAGTTCATATGAAGATCCACCACGCCCCGCACCACTGGCTAGCAGTGGCGCTGATCCTCGCCGCGTTGTTGTTCACGCTGTCCGAAGCATACGGGCAGAGCACGGGTTCGGCGGCGGTGTTCGAGGGCCGCCCGGCGATGGCCGGTGCACAAGGGGGCCTGGGCGCGCAAGCCGGGCCGCCGCAAGGAGGCTTGGGCGTGCAAGGCAGCGATGCCGCGCAGCGCACCGTCGGGCCGCGCCAGCAGGTCACGCCCCAGGCCTTTCCGCAGGGCACGCGCGACACCGCCGCCGGCGTGGACATCCCGACGGCCAAGGCAGAAGCCGCCGCTGTGCGCCCGGACGTGCGCCCCGCGCGCGATCGCGGTGTCGCGAAAGACCAGCGCAGCAGCGCCAGGACCGTGAAGCGCGCAGCCAAGCGCACCGTGAGCCGCAACCGGCAGGGCATCAACCCTATCGACTCCACCAGCAATCAAGGCGCACAGTAGGGGTCGCGCTGCTGGCGGCGTTAAAATCGCCCATGCAAGACAACAAACTGACGCAGGTCGTGCGCGCTTATTTCGGCGCCTACGAATCCGAGAACCGCGCTGTGGCGGAAGCCCTGCTGGCCGACGACTTTCGCTTCACCAGCCCCAACGACGACAGCATCGACAAGGCCACTTACTTCGAGCGCTGCTGGCCCCATGGCGAGCCCAGCCGCGATCAACGCATCGAGAGCATCGTGGTGGAAGGCCAGAAGGCTTACGTCACTTACTTGTGCGCCGACGCGGGCGGCAAGTCGTTTCGCAACACCGAGTTCCTGACTTTCAGCGGCGAGCGCATCGCCAGCGTCAACGTTTACTTCGGCCCGGCCTACCAGGACGGTGTGTTCGTCTAAGGCGCTGGTCTAAGCGGCGGGTGTCGCGCTCGCCAACAGCTTGCGCGCCTGCTTCAAGTCTTTCACGAACGCCGCGAAGGCTTCTTCGCGATCGTCCGGCAACACCCGCAGCAGCGCCGAGGGGTGCAGCGTGATGAGCACCTTGCGGCCGTCCTCGCGCTGCATCCAGTGCCCGCGTTCGGCCATCACCGGCACGGCCCGTCCCACCAGCGAACGTGCGGCCGTCGACCCGAGCGCGACGAGGGCCCTTGGGCGCACCAGCGCGATTTCATCTTCCAGCCAATGCAGGCAGGCCGCGGCTTCGCGCTGGGTCGGGCTCTTGTGGATGCGGCGCTTGCCGCGCAGTTCGAACTTGAAGTGCTTCACCGCGTTGGAGACGAAAGTCTGCTCGCGCGGAATGCCGGCCGCCTCCAGCGCGCGGGCCAGCAGCTTGCCGGCCGGGCCGACGAAGGGGTGGCCTTCCAGGTCTTCCTTGTCACCCGGCTGCTCGCCCACCAGCATCAGCCTGGGCTTTAGCTTGCCTTCACCGATGACCGACTGGGTGGCGAACTCGCCGATCGGGCATTCGCGGCAGGCCATGGTGGCGGCCTTCAGTCCATCCAGCGACCTCAGGCCATCCGGACCCAGCGCCACGCCCTCCCGTCTGTCAGGCATGGGCGGCGGGGCGATCGTGTGAGGCGAACACCTGTTGGTAGCAATGGAGCCAGTCCGCTTCCGGCGCGCCCGGCAAGGGCGTCTTCGCTGCGGGCACGCCCGGGCCGAACAGCAGCAGTCCGTCTTCGCAGCGCACGCTGCGGCAGGGTGCGAACAGGGCCCAATGGCTGGCCGGCAAGCGCTTGGCCATCCACGCGCCCACGGTTTCCACCACGTGGTGGGCGGGCTCGTAGCTCCCCAGCTGCCATTCCTGGCCTTGGGCATCGCGTATCGGCCGCAGCCGCAGGTTGGCCTTCATCTTGTGGATGTCGCGCCGCACCGCATGCGCCATGTGCTGGGCCTGCAGCATGTCGGGATCGACAGGGTCATTGCGCAGCCCGGGCTCGTGCACCAGCCGCCACAGCAGGCGGTACAGCAGGGCGTAGCGCTCGGGGTCCCGGTGCAGCACCACGAATTCACAGAGCCGCGTGAAGGAGGCCGGAATGATGGCGGTGGTCGCGCGGGCCACGTTGCGGGGGCGGCTCGCCAGCGGCGATTGCGAATCGCAGAACTGGTCCTGGTAGCCCTCGTCGATGACCCAGTGGACGTCTTCCGGCGGCACCTGCTGTGCCAGCAGCTGCACGGCGTCCGCGCGGAAGCCGGCCAGGTCGGTTGCTCCGCTCAGTCGGGCGTCCATGGTCGTGCCTAGGCCGTCGCGGCCTGTTTTCGCGCCTTGACCTCGACCTTGAGGTACATCAGCGCGCCGGCAAGCAGCGGCAGCAGATAGAACAGGGCGCGGAAGGCGAGCAGCGCGCCGATCAGCTGGTGTTCGGCCACCTTGTGCGACAGCAGTGCCACGAACACGGCCTCGGTCACGCCCAGGCCGGCCGGGATGTGCAGCATCACGCCGGCGATCGCCGCAATGAGCAGCACTGCCAGCGTCGTCGGGTAGTCCACCTGGCCTTGCAGCAGCGCCCACGGCACCGCCGCCATGGTCATCCAGTGGATGCAGGAAATGCCGTGCTGCGCCAGGGCCATCCGCAGCGAGGGCACCAGCACCTCGAAGCCGCGGATCTTGAAGCTGCGGGTCTTGCCGAACGCGGCCATGCCGAAGTAGGCCGCGGAGACGCCGAGCAGGGCGACGCCGACCAGCCGCAGCTCCTCGCTGTCGATCCGCCAGTTCGGCGGCAGTTCGAGGGTGAAGAAGCTGAACACCACGCCGGCCAGCAGGATGTAGCCGATCCAGTTGGTGATCATGCTCATGGTGACAATGCGCGTGATCTGCCCGGGCCGCAGGCCGAGGCGCGAATAGAGCCGGTAGCGAAAGCCGATGCCGCCCACCAGCGAGCCCAGGTTCAGGTTGAACGCATAGCTGGTGAAGCTCACCTGCATCACCTTCCACGGCGACAGATGGTGGCCGGTGTAGTGCCGGCCCACCAGGTCCAGCAGGCTGTAGATCAGGTGGCTCACGGCGGCAAACAGGAAGGCTTTCAGCAGCACGCCGCGCGGCAGCTCCAGGATGCTTTGCTTGACCTTGTCCCAGTCGACCGTGCGGGCGTAGCGCACCAGCAGCGCGACCACGACGGCGACGAAGACGAAGCCGACGATGCGCTTCGCCCACGGCCACCAGGGATGCGCCATCAGCCGCTTCATGGCTTGTCCATCGCCGGCTGCGACACCGCCGGCATCAGGCGCGGCACGTGCCGCGGCAGCCAGGAGGCCCAACGCGGATAGAGCCGCGCGACGTGGTAGGCCAGGAAGCTGCGCACCGCGCCCCAGCCCTGCTGTTCGCCAAGCTGGTCCATCTCGATGCGGTTGCAGCTTTCGCACATCAGCTTCTCGAGCTTGGCCGACAGCTGCTGGTTGAAGGCGCGGTCGCGGATGATGACGTTGGCCTCGAGGTTGAGGGCCAGGCTCAGCGGGTCGAGGTTGCTGGAACCCACGGTGGCCCAGTCGTCGTCCATCAGCGCCACCTTGCCGTGCAGCGGGCGGTCGCAGTATTCGTAGATGCGCACGCCGGCCTTGAGCAGGTGGTGGTACAGCAAGGTGGCCGCCGTCCTCACCCAGGGCATGTCGGGCTGGCCTTGCAGGATCAGGCGGACGTCGACGCCGCGCCGGGCGGCGTTGCGGAGGTCGCGGATGAAGGCGTAGCCGGGAAAGAAGTAGGCGTTGGCGATGACGATGCGCTTCTTCGCCGAGCGGATGCCCAGGCGGTAGTGGCGCTCGATGTCGTCCATGTGCTTGCGGTTGTCGCGCACCACGAACATGGCATCGGCCTCGCCGGCGGCCGGCAGGGACTCGGGCGCAGCGCGCCACTGCCGGCGGCCGCGCCACCACTGGCGCTGCTCGCGCTGGTGCCGCTGGCCCTCGGCCAGGGCGGTGTGGCAGAAGCGGTGGATCTCGGCCACCAGCGGGCCGCGGATTTCCACCGACCAGTCCTGCTTGGCTTCGGGGCCGAAGTCGCCCAGGTGGTCGGCCGAATAGTTGATGCCGCCGACGAACGCGACCTCGCCGTCGATCACCACGATCTTGCGGTGCATGCGGCGCAGCAGGTGCGGGCGCCAGCCGAAGGGCCGCAGGCCCGGGTTGAACGAATGCACGCGCACGCCGGCTTCGCGCAGCGCGCCGAGGTAGCGTTCGGAGAAGTCGGGCGAGCCCCAGTCGTCGATGGTGATGTCGACCTGGGCGCCGCGCCGGGCCGCTGCCAGCAGCGCCTCCTGCAGCTGCAGGCCCACCTTGTCCTCGAACAGGATGAAGGTTTCGACGATCACCTCGCGCCGCGCGTTGGCGATGCAGGCGAACACGCGCGGGAAGAACTCCTCGCCGTTTTCCAGCAAGGTGAATTGGTTGCCCGGGATCCAGCGCCTGTCCATCGTTGCCTCAGAGGTGGATTTCCGCCGCCAGCGGCGCGTGGTCCGACAGGTGCGACCAGGGCCGGCGCGGCAGCACCACCGGCAGGTGCACCGAGCAGTTGCGCACGTAGATGCGGTCCAGCGACAGGATGGGGAAGATCGCCGGGAAGGTCTTCGCCGGCTCGCCATAGGCGGTGACGAAGACCTCCTTCAGGCCCGCTTCCCGCAGCAGCATGTCGTTGGCGCGGCGGCGCCAGTCGTTGAAGTCGCCCGCCACGATCAGCGGCGCGTCCTCGGGCACTTCGGTGTGGCTGATCGCGGCCAGCAGCTCCAGCTGCTGGAGGCGATGGCTTTCAGCGAGCCCCAGGTGCACGCAGATCACGTGCACGTCCTGCTCGTGGCCCGGTACCCGCAGCTGGCAATGCAGCAGGCCGCGCTTCTCGGGGCCGGCGATCGACACGTCGTGGTTGCGGTGCTCCACGATCGGGAACTTGGACATGATCGCGTTGCCGTGGTGGCCCTTGGGGTACACCATGTTCTTGCCATAGGCGAACTGCGGCCAGATGGCGTCGGCCAGGAATTCGTAGTGCGGCGCTTCCGGCCACTCCTCGATCTTCTTGCCGTGGTTCTCGTGCGTGCCCATCACTTCCTGCATGAAGACGACGTCGGCCCCTACCTTGCGCACGGCGTCGCGCAGCTCCGGCAAGATGAACTTG
Source organism: Ramlibacter sp. (assembly GCA_028292185.1). Lineage (GTDB taxonomy): Bacteria > Pseudomonadota > Gammaproteobacteria > Burkholderiales > Burkholderiaceae_C > Ramlibacter. Next base: position 6,522 of record JAQGMT010000438.1, read on the forward strand.
CGGTTGAAGGAAGTGAACCCCTTGTGGATGTTGACCGTCATGACGGTCAACTGCGGGGCTGGTCGGACAGTCTCGCTCATGGGTGTTGGGTGCCTCGTTATGGGGGAGATTTGTTGTAACGGCCCAGTTGCGCTCATACCGTAGGACGGCAGGCCAAATTCCTGTGGCCCGCGCCTCCCCTCGGCGTCCGCCCCTTGGAAGGACGTTTTCAGTAACACTCTGGCGCTTCATCGCAAAAGCAAGAATATCGATGCCGCAACGAAGCCGGGCACAGGCGGCCGCCGCTGCCGCGTTGGGCGTTTGCCTCATCGGCACCGCGCATGCCGTGGACTGGCGCCCCGATGCCATCGAGGTGCAGGGCGGCGTGGGCCAGCACGCCGCCAGC
>JAQGMT010000458.1 GCA_028292185.1 Ramlibacter sp.
ATCGGTGTCGTTGTTGTGGCCCATCCAGAAGATGGTGACCCAGTCGCGATGGCCCGTGTCGGCGGTGGCCCTGGCCGCGATCTCCGGCGAGGTCTGGCCGGAGATGCCGCCGTCGAATATCTGGCGCGGCGGCTCCCACAAATAGCCGAAGGCGCTCGCGATCCCGGGGATCATCGAGTCGCCCCACAGCGCGATGCCGGAGCTTCCGGCGAAAGCAGCCGGCGCGGGGGTGGTGTTCGCCGGCGCGGGCGCGGCCAGCCCGGCCCCGGCCCCGGTCCCATCGCCGCCACCACCGCCACCGCCGCCGCACCCCGCGACGATCAGCGCTGCCAGAGAGGCAGCCGCGGATCTCCTGTTCATGGTTGCTCCCATATCGATAGCTTTGCATTGTGGGTTGCGCCTGCTTGCCGATGTGTAAGAGGCGGGCCCGGTATGTAGCTCGGAGTTAAGTGATGAGTCAAACCCGCGCTAAGGGACAACGCGAGGTAGCGCTGCTGCTCAACGGCACTAAACTGCGGACGCTCATCCACAACCCCGAGGAGCTCCCGATGAAAGCCTTTCCCGCTGCGCTGGTGCGCATGCTGCCCGCGCTGCTCGCGGCGCTCCTGCTGTCGGCCTGTGCCCAGACCCCGCCGAACACGGCCGCTGTTCCCGAGTTCCGTGCCGACCCCGCTTGGCCGCAGGCCATGCCCGACAGGAACGGCATGCAACTGGTGTTCGGCCAGGTCGCCGGCATCGCGGTCGATCCGCGCAACGGCCACGTCTGGACCATCCATCGGCCAGGCACCTTGTTGCCGGACGAGCGCGACCCGAAGACCAGCAAGCCGATGACGCATCGCTGCTGCGAGGCGATGCCGCCGGTGGCGGAGTTCGATGCGCAAGGGCGATTCGTGCGCGGCTGGGGACCGACCGGCACGGGCTTCGAGTGGCCGAAGTCGGAGCACGGCATCTTCATCGACGACGACGGCAACGTCTGGATCGCCGGCAATGGCGACAACGACAACCAGATCTTGAAGTTCACGCCCGACGGCAAGTTCCTGATGCAGATCGGGCACGCCGGCAAGAGCGAAGGCAGCAATAGCACCACGCAGCTGGGCCGGCCGGCACACATGATCGTCACGCGCGGCGAGCTGTTCGTGGCCGACGGCTATGGCAACCAGCGCGTGGTGGTGTTCGACGCGGCCACCGGCGCCTACAAGCGGCACTGGGGCGCGTACGGCGGACGGCCCACCGACGAAAAGATGCCGGCCTACGATCCGGCGCAGCCGCCGTCGCGCCAATTCAGCAACCCGGTGCACTGCGTGCGCATGTCGCACGAAGACCTGCTGTACGTCTGTGACCGCGCCAACAACCGCATCCAGGTGTTCACGCGCGCGGGCGAGTTCAAGCACGAGTTCCGTGTCGAGACCCCGACGCTGGCCAACGGCTCGGTGTGGGACATGGTGCTGTCGCAGGACCCGGCGCAGAAGTTCATGTACGTCGCCGACGGGGCCAATGGCCGCGTGTACATCCTGCGCCGCTCCGACGGCCAGCAGGTCGGCCAGTTCGGGCGCACCGGGCACATGGCCGGCGAGTTCAAGTGGGTTCACAACATGGCGATCGACGGCCAGGGCAACCTGTATACGGCTGAGGTCGGCTTCGGGCGCAGAGTGCAGAAGTTCGTCAGGAGCGGCGGCGGGTTCTAGGCGCCGCCCTAGCGGGAAAGCGAGCATGGCGCGCCCGGCGGGCGCCGCTATATTGGGGCCGTCGCCGAGGAACCCAACATGTCCGTGCTTCGACTCCTTCGATTTGCCGCGCTGGGCCTGTCGGCCCTGTGCTGCGGCGCCATGGCCCAGGCACCCGCCGCAGGTTCATGGCCCAACAAGCCCATCCGCTGGATCGTGCCGTACACACCGGGCGGCATCACCGACAACGCCACGCGCATGGTGCTGCAGCAGGTGCAGCAGCAGACCGGCTGGAACATCGTGGTGGACAACAAGCCGGGCGCCAACTCCTTGCTCGGCGCCGACCTTGCCGCCAAGGCGCCGCCCGACGGCTACACCTTCCTCACCGTGATCGCGGCGCACGCCGCGAATGCGACGCTGTACGCCGGGCGCATGCCCTTCGATCCCGTCAAGAGCTTCACACCGGTTTCGCTGGTGGGCATCGCGCCGCTGCTCCTCACCGTCACCAACAGCTTCCCGGCCAAGGACATGAAGGAATTGATTGCCTACGCCAAGGCCAACCCCGGCAAGATTTCCTTCGGCTCCTCCGGCATCGGCGCCGCGGCGCACCTCACCACCGAGCTGCTGAAGCAGACCACGGGCGTGGACATGGTGCACGTTCCGTACAAGGGCACCGCACCGGCCATGCAGGACGCGATCGGGGGCAACATCCAGATCCTGGTGGACACGCCCAGTTCGCTGATGCCGCAAGTGAAGGCCGGCAAGCTCAAGGCGCTGGGCATGTTCTCGGCCAAGCGCCTGCCCGCGGCGCCCGAAGTGCCCACCATCGCCGAGTCGGGCGGCCCGCCGTTGCAGTCATCCACCTGGGTGATGTTCCTGGCGGGCTCGGGCGTGCCGCGCGACATCGTGAACCGCATGGCCGCCGAGGTTGCGAAGGCCGTCGCAACGCCGGACATCCAGAACAAGTTCGAGGCGCTGGGCATCGAGCCGGTCGGCAATTCGCCCGAGCTCGCCGCCAAGTTCCTCAACGACGAAATCGCCAAGTGGGCCAAGGTCATTTCCACCGCGGGCGTCAAGGCCGAGTGATTTTTCTTTCACAGGAGACAACATGCGTTTGCTGCAAAAACTGGTCGCGGGCCTCGTTCTGGCGTGCGGCGTGATCGCCGCGCCTGCCTTCGCGCAGTCCGACTACCCGAACAGGCCGATCAGGTGGATCGTGGGCTACCCGCCGGGGGGCACCACCGATCTGCTGGCGCGGCTGATGGGGCAGTACCTGTCGACCAAGCTGGGGCAGCAGGTGATCATCGAGAACCGCGCCGGCGGCGGCAACAACATCGGCACCGACATGGCCGCAAAGGCGCCGGCCGATGGCTACACGATCTTCCTGGTGAATCCCGCCAACGCGATCAACGCGACGCTGTACGCCAAGCTGCCGTTCAATTTCCTCGAAGACATGGTGCCGGTGGCCGGGATCGTGCGGGTGCCCAACGTGATGACCGTGACCAAGAACTTCCCGGCCAAGACGCTCGCGGAGTTCATCGACTACGGCAAGAAGAATCCCGGCAAGATCAACATGGCGTCGTCCGGCTCGGGCACGTCGGTGCACCTGTCCGGCGAGCTGTTCAAGTTCATGAGCGGCGTCGACATGAAGCACGTGCCTTACAAGGGCGCCGGCCCGGCCACCACCGACCTGATCGGCGGCCAGGTGGATGTGATCTTCGACAACATGCCTTCCATCATTGCCCACATCCGCGGCGGCTCGGTGCGCGCCTTGGGCGTGACCACCGCGCAGCGCTCGCCCGCGCTGCCGGACGTGCCTGCGATCGCCGAAGTCGTGCCGGGTTATGAGGCCAGTGCGTGGTTCGGTGCGTCCGCGCCCAAAGGCACGCCGGCAGCGGCGATCGCCAGGCTCAACCGCGAATTCAATGCGGCGCTGGCCGATCCGGAAATGCAGGCCAAGCTCGCCAACCTGGGCGGCGTGCCCATCCCCGGCACACCCGAGCAGTTCTGGGCGCTGCACCGGATGGAGACCGAGAAGTGGGCGAAGATCGTCAAGTTCTCGGGCGCGAAGGCCGACTGAGCGCGAGGGCGCTGTCCGCCCTCACCCACAACAGCGGCGCCTCCGGTTCGGCGTCGGCGACCGTCGGCTTGCCGTTCACCAGCAGGGAATGGTTGCTCATGGCAGGGGCTCCCTGTGCCGGCTACTGCGCCTTGATATTGCGGTCGCGGATCAGCTTGCCCAGCACTTCGTAGTCCTTGTGGATGAGGCTGGTGAATTCCGCCTGGGTGCTCATCACGGGTTCGGCGCGCAGTTCGGTAAGGCGTGCCAGCACGTCGGGCGACTTCAAGGCGCTGGCAAATGCGCTGGTCAGCCGCGCGATCACGGCAGGGGGCGTGCCGGCGGGAACGAACAAGCCGGTCCACTGCTGCGGATGGAAGTCCGGGTAGCCGGATTCGGCGAAGGTCGGCACGCTGGGCATCAATGGCGAACGCTTTTCGCTGGTCACCGCGAGTGCGCGTACCTTGCCGGCTGCCACTTGAGGCGCGGCCAGCGTGGCGCTGATCAGCATTACGGGCACATGGCCGCCCAGCAAGTCGGTCATCGCCGGGCCGCCGCCTTTGTAGGCGATGTGCGGCATCTCCAGATGCGTCAAGTCCTTGAACACCTCGAAATACAGGTGATTGCTGGTGCCGATGCCGGGGCTCGCATAGCTGATCTTGCCGTTGTTGGCGCGCGCGTATTCGACGAACTCCTTCACCGTGGTGGCCGGTACCGCCGGATGCACCAGCAGCACCAGCGGGATGCGTACCAGCAGGCTCACCGGAACGAGGTCCTTGAGCGTGTCGTACGGCAGATTCGCCACCAGGTGCGGATTGGCCGGAACGCTGTCGGCGGTGAGCATGATGTTGTAGCCATCGGGCGCGGAGCGCGCGAGCAGGCCTTCGGCCACCGTGCCGCCCGCGCCAGGCCGGTTGTCGATGATCACCGTCTGCCCCAGGACTTCGGTCAGCTTGGGCTGCATGGCGCGCGCGATGAGGTCGGTGAGTCCGCCGGGCGCGAAGCTGACGATGATGTGGATCGGCTTGGACGGCCATTCCTGCGCGAACGCCAAGGGCGCGGCGCTGAGCGAGCACACTGCCGCGGACAGTGCGAGCAGTTGGCGCACGAAGGCGCGTTTGAGCATGTTGTCTCCTGGTGAGGGGCGTGATGCGAGCCCCTGGTTCGAGGGTTATAGTGTCCACTGCACGGACACGTGTCTCCATGTTAGTGGACCGCTGATGTTCGTCAACCGTCGTTTACCTGGAGGCACGCGATTTGGAAGCGGACATCGAAGAAGGCCCTCCGGCCGCGCAGGAAAAATCATCCGAGGGCGTACGCGCCGTCGAGCGAGCGCTCGACGTGCTCAGCGCGTTCGCGCCCGGCGAAAGCGAATTGCTGGTGGCCGACCTGCTCAAGCGGGTGGGGCTGAGCCGCGCCACGCTGTACCGTCTGCTGCATACCTTGGAGAAGAAGGGTTTCCTTGCGTCCTCGGGGGAGCCGCAGCGTTTTCGGCTCGGCCCGGCTGCGGCGCGGATCGCGCATGTGTGGAGTTCCACCCTGGATCTGGCCGCGCTGGCCCGACCCGCCATGCTCGACGCCTGGTCTTACACCTCCGAAACCGTGGCGCTGTTCGTGCCCCGCAGCGAGATGCGCGTCTGCATTGCGGAAATCCCGAGCCCCCAGCCGCTGAGCTTCCGGCGCGGCGTTGGCTACAGCGAGCGCCTGGTCCGTGGCGCGAGCGGCCGCGCCATCCTGGCCTACACCCCGCTGGCCGCGGGCCGATTGGAAACGTACGCGGCGGGCACCTCGGTCGACGTCGAGTGGACGCGCTCGCAACTGGCCCTGACCCGGGAGCGTGGCTTCGCCCTGGGCCACAACGAACTGATCCAGGGCGCGTACGCGGTGGCCGTGCCGTTCTTCGACGGGCACGGCGTGGTCGCGGGGTCGCTGGGCGTATTCGGCCCGGACGTGCGGCTCACGGAAGCGCGCGCGCATGAGTTCGGCCGCTATTTGTGCCACCTGGGCGCGCAACTGTCCGCCGCGCTCGGAAATGCCGTTGACCGGCGCCAAAACGAGTTCGTAGAATGAACAGGAAAACCGGAGCACGGACAAGATGGCAAACGAGATGATGAAGACGCTGGTGCAAACCGGCCGTGGCACACCCACGGGCAACCTGCTGCGCCGCTACTGGGTGCCGGTGATGCTCAGCAGCGAAATCGCGGAACCGGACGGCCCCCAGATCCGTGTGCAGATCATGGGCGAGAAGCTGCTCGCGTTCCGCGACACGCAGGGACGCCCCGGCCTCATCAGCGAGTTCTGCTCGCACCGCGGCGTGTCGCTCTATTTCGGGCGCAACGAAGACAACGGCATCCGCTGCTCGTATCACGGGCTGAAGTTCGACGTCACCGGCAAGTGCGTGGACGTGCCGCAGGCGCCGCAGGTCTGCGAGCGCATGTCGATCACCGGCTACCCCTGCGTGGAGCGCGCGGGCATCCTCTGGGCGTACATGGGTCCCAAGGACAAGCAGCCCGCGCCGCCGGGTGTGGAGTGGGCCAACCTTCCCGATGACCACGTGTTCGTGTCCAAGCGGCTCCAGGAGTCCAACTACCTGCAGGCGATGGAAGGCGGCATCGACACCAGCCACGTGTCTTTCGTGCATCGCTTCGAGGTCGATGGCGACCCGCTGCACCAGGGCACCAAGGCCAACGACTACATCAAGGCGGACGGCAACGTCATCTTCGAGATCGAGCGCAACGACTTCGGCCTGACCTTGTTCGGCCGCCGCAAGGGCGAGCCCGATTCGTACTACTGGCGTGTCACGCAGTGGCTGTTCCCCTGGTACAACCTGATCCCGCCGTTCGGCGATCACGCCCTGGGCGGCCACGTGTGGGTGCCGATCGACGATCACCACTGCTGGGCCTGGAGCATCAACTTCCAGCCGCACCGGCCACTCAGCGCGCAGGAACGGCAGCACTTGTCGGAAGGCAAGGGCGTGCACTGCGAATACGAAGAGGGCACCGCGGTTCCGGGCGGCACGTTCCGGCCCAAGGCCAACAAGGAAAACGACTACCTGCTGGACCGCGTCGCGCAAAAGGAAAAGCGCGCTTTCAGCGGCGTGTTCGGTTTCGCGGCGCAGGACGCATCGCTGCAGGAAAGCATGGGACCGATCCAGGACCATGAGAACGAGAAACTGCTGCCCAGCGACCGCGCGATCGTGATGGCGCGGCGCATGTTGTATGAGGCGGCCGTCAACCTGGAGCAAGGCATCGAGCCGCCGGCGCTCGACTCCAACAAGCAGCGCGTGCGCGCCGCCGGCGTGCTACTGCCGATCGAGCAGAAACCGCAGGACTGGGCCAAGGTTCACCTGGCCGACGCCAAGGACCAGCAGGTGTATTCGCTGTGAGCGCCGCGAACTTGGCGCAAGGCGCGCGGCTGGCGGGCAAGGTGGCGCTGATCACCGGCGGCGGCGGCGGGATCGGCGCGGCGACGGCCGCGCTGTTCTGCGCCGAGGGCGCATCGGTGATGCTGGTGGACATGGACGGGGAGGCGCTGGAGCGCACAGCGAAGTCCATCCGCGAGCAGTGGCCCGCG